>JAVETW010000062.1:0-15354 GCA_034005865.1 Thiomicrospira sp.
AAACACGGGGCGGCAAAACGCCAAATGAACTATTTTTGGGGCGGCAAGTTGATTTGCTTGCAGCGTAAATTTAAATTGCAGTTATTACTTGAAACCGCGCTACTCTAACAAATGGGGGTTAAGCCGATATTTTTGCTTCGGGCTTGTTGGTTTTTCTGGAACGGTCATCTCCACAACGCCCTGCTCAAGCAAAGGGTTTAAAATCTCACTTCGAAACTTCGTTCGATTATGACGCCCAACAAAATCAAGTAACTCGGTAATCGTTTTTTCACCCTCTAGTGACTCAAGCATCAACACCTGCTCATCACTTAAATTCAGCTTAGTCCCAGCTTGGTCCCAGCTTGGTCCCAGCCTGTTTTCAATAAAACCTAACATACTGTTTTTATTCGTTTTAGCTTGGTCCCAACTTAGTGCCAGCTTGGTGCCAAAATCCGGTTCATCACCCTCAGTTTGTGGCATTTGCGTAAACATCGGATGCGGAAAAAACGTGGTTAAAAAATAACTGCGCTCAGAGTCGGTTTCAAAAACCGGTGGTGGCGAACCATTATGTTTAAAAAACTGACGCATTTTCGGAAACCCCGTTCCCCGCCCCTCCGTCAACTTCAACTCTTTTAAAAAGTCGCCAATTCGACTATTGCGATAATCCCGCGCCACCACTCTTTCACGCTTTAGCATTTGATCATCCACCGGTGGAACCGGACCTGGAAACGATAAAATCTCAATACAATCGGGGCGAATATTAATCTCAATCGGGCGCGGCTTTTCATAACTTTTATGATACACCGCATTCGCCACCGCCTCTTCCAACGCTTCAAACGGATAATTAAACACTCTCACCGCCTCCGCCTGACCAGTGACCTTTATCACCCTTTCTTGCACTACCGCACTTTTCAGATAAGCCAACACCTCGCGCAACTGTTGCGAAATCGGCCCTTTAAAACAACGTTCGGTCATCTTGTCGCCAATCGCATCGTGATACTCCACCACCTCAATAAACGCTTTATCAAAAAAGCGCTCCGGCGCTTGACTGAACATCAACAACCCCACATTCACCGGCAAAAAATGCTCATCCGGTCCACGCGCAATCGCCATTTGCCGACAAATCTCCGCAAAGCTCATTTTAGGTAACTGACCATACAACCCACTATTAATATCCCGCAAAAACGCGGCAATCAAAGTTAAATCCAAATCATCCAATGACGCGAACTGATTCACCCGGTTATCAAACGCCACCTTCGCCGTCAATTGCATAAGCTGGGTTAACGTCTCGCCTTTTGCCTCCACCGTCGAATTAAGCTGACGCACAAAAAAGGATTTGGCTTTCTGCTCGGTTTTCCCCAAGGTTCTTGGCGCACGATAAGGGCGCACATCGCCCGGAGGACACCAAATCACCAACACATAACGCTCCCCAATCGGCACCGCTTCGGTTTGTGGGAAATAATGCGGCTCAATAAAATGGCACATCGCCAACAACTCTTTCTGAATCGGATCAATCTGGTTCGCCTGCAAACCCACCTGCGACAACTGCGCCACCCCCATCTGCTCCGACACACCGATCACAATATAACCGCCACCGAAATTATGCAGATCATTAGCAAAGGCACAAATTGAACGCAACACCACCTCAGGATTCCACCCAGCCTTAAACTCAAGACGCTCAGACTCGATCACCTCGCCGGCCAACAACCTTTTTATATCAATCGGTAACGCCATCGTTTAAACCTCACTTCCCAGTTATCGCCTTGCTGTCCGCCAGCAGCTCGCCGAACTTGGCGTAATTCACCTTCACGCCATCGTCCAAATCCAACGTAATCCGCTGGTCGGCAAAATGCTTTAAGCTATCATCAAACGCGCTGAGTTCTTGCTGCTTCTTCGCCAAATCCGCCAACGCCTTTTTTGCCTTGTTCGCCTGCGCCGTGCTCTCCGCATTATCCGCCAAGCGTTGCAAATTTTCCGCCTCGCTGTGCAACTTGCCAATCAACGGCACCACATACTCCGTGCGCATCCGCGCCAGCGTACTCTCGTTATAACGATGCAAATACACCAAACACTCAAACGCCTTCTGCTTGCCCGAACTGAACAACCAATAAATCGGGCGCTTTTTATAGGTTCGGCAATGATCCTTAAAAAACTGACTCGACAAATAACGCCGCAACACATCCAAAGACGATTCCGACGCCTTCGGCTTCAAGGCATGCAAACTCAAACTCTGCGCCATAAATGCCAAGTTCGCCGACAAACTCGCCTCGCCCCACAGGGTTTTCACAAACTGCACCAACCGATGCGTCGCATCGTCCGCAAACCACTCCTGATCGGTCAAAGGAATAATGCCATCCTCATCCGCCGCAAACGTTTGATATGCCCCCTCGTTCACCAAATCCGCAAACCCCACATTGCCCGCGTGCGCATACACCAGGCCTGGTCGATCTAACGAATAACGCCCCATCATGCAACCGATGGCATACGAAATCAATTCACACACCGTATCGCTCTGAAACCGCGCCGCCAACTCCGCATCGCTCGCGTTACCGCCATACCGGTACTTCGGATTCACCGTCAGGGTAATCTCCTCCAATGGCACATCCGGCGTCAGCTCATCCTGCAAACCATAAGCGTCAATAAACAAACGATTGTTTTCTTCTTCAAGGCGCTGCATTTCCGCAATCGTCGCTTGATTCGAATCCCACCAGGCCTGGTAGTTCTCGGCGAGGGTTTGAGACGGGTTTTCGGCGTGAAGTTGGATTAATGGGTTAGAAGTGAAATCCCAAGAGGTTTCGTAGGTGTTCCAATCGATTCGGTGTTGATTTATTAATTCTTTAACTTTTGTATCTATACTAGTATTTTTAGGCATTGGCACATTAGCAACATCGCCACTAGTGAAGCTCATTGAAGGGTTTAGAATTTTTAAGAAAAAAGTGCCGCAACAAGAATCTACAGCACCAAGAGTGACAATATGCGACTCATCATCATGCTCTGAAAATGCCGAACGACCTGTATCGTCAAAAACAAAACCTTTTGGACGATATCTTGCGGCGAAATTACCGCTACTCAATTTGGTCCAAGTAAGCCCCTCTTTAAAGAAAAACTGAGTATTTTGCGGTCTTGATTTTTGTCGACCATCTGCATGTTTGAATCCTCGAATTTCTTTACCATCAAATTGCCAATTAACTATCACTTCTTGGTTGCCATACCATTTTCTGAAATCACCACCGCTATGACATGGATACCACTTTTCAGGACTTTTTCTAGAATCATTGTTATCAATACAATCAAACTTAATGTTGCTTAAAGCGACTTCAAACCAAATGCGTTGAAAGATATTATTGTCTCCCGTAGCCAAGCCTGCTTTTGGATGAAGTACATCACTTAATTTTTTATTTTCAATAAATGCTTTTTGGGTGTTTATTGAAATCCAGTAAGCAATAGGACTTCCCGGAATCTTTTTAAAATCCTCCGCCGACGCATGAAACAAATAATCCACCGCTTTCACCTGCGCCCCCTCAGCGCCCGCCGCCCTCAAAATCTCATTCACATTTTCTGACATGTTGTATCCTTAAAATTCTCTAATTCTTTTTTCCACCGGGTCATAGTCAAGTGCGCCCGTGACAGTTGTATGCCAAGTTAAAATGCCATACAGAAATTGTCCAATGTATTTATCTTGCTCATATTCAATTCCTGGAATTTGCTTTAGCCGATTGATTTCATTAGTTAGGTCTCTATAAAGTTCTAATGAGCTTTTACTTTCAAAATCCATTACTGAAAACGCATAATCAAAACTCACCTGAAGTTTTTCCATTTGACTAATCAATAAATGCCTCAACTGATTATCACTTTGCAAATCGTTTCTAAATCGATTCCAACGATTATTTTCATCGATATATATTTTAAATTTGGAGCCAGGTATTAATCTCAGATTTGAATCATAAGCCCCGTCTGTTTGTTCAACGATTAATTCCAAACAATATTGTTTGAACTCTTTAAAATCTTTTAGGAGCAATGAAATCCAAAGCTTTCGTTTTTCAATTTTTGGGAGCACAATTGCGAGTAACCAAAACATAGTGCTAACCAAGTAACCCATGCCTAAGTTGAAAATAATCGAATTGCCGATTTCAAATTGACTCAAAAGACTACAGGATTCGAACAAACACTTTTCATCTGAAGCTTTTAAAACCAGTATCCATGCAATTGGTATTAGTCCAAGAATCACCCAATTTGTCTTTTGTTCAAAAAGATACTTCATTTCAATTAAATACTCATACCAGTTTCTGCCACGTCAACCTCATGGTTACCAAACTGAGCTTAGTCACCAGAACCAACCCCAGAATCTACCAGCCCCTCAGCCCTCAAAACCTCATTTGCTTGCTCAGTCATTTGTTATCCTCAACTTTTTTTAATGGCTCTAGCCAATCCCACAATTCCTCTAATGTATTGCATTTTGGCAACGAGTTATCTTCAATAAACTTTGCCTTACAATATTGGTTTGAAAAGGCTTCAATGCTTCTTCTTGGGTGCTTCGCTACCCAGCTTTCAAAAAAGTTAGTTCGAACACTATCGAAATGATGTGTGTGAATAAAGTCTTGCCAAGTTTGAATAAGTTCCTCTTCAGAAAGAATATTAATAAACTCAACCTGCTCTAATTGACGTTCTTCCCAGTTACCCCAAGCGTTTTTCATTAAGTCGATTGCACTTTTGTCGCTAGATGGAGCACCATAACCAAAAATCGTGACATACTTCGCTCTCTTCAAAACATCTTGAAACCATTCCCATTGGTTTTGAATAAGCTCTCCATCCTGATAGTTCTTCTCAGCAACAGGATATAAAAGCCTAGATGATTGATAATACTCACCACACTTTGGACACTGACCAATGGCAAGCCCCATACTACAACGATTCGGACAAGCTCCAATGGCGACATTGCCGTGTAAAAACAAAACTTGCGGCATTTTAAATTTATGCTGATTCCTGAGAATCGCTTGAACTAGAAATGGGTCCCAATTAAAAGTAGCAATAACATCTTTCTCTCTTAACGATAAAACCAAATAATCATAAATGTTAGGCTCATCGGGAAGCTCTAACTCGTAAAAGTAGCTATAAACTCTCGTTTCTAGTTCAGCGAGCACATCTTCATGTTGACCCGAAGCATGAATAACAGAATAAATATCTTCAAAATTCTGACTCGCAAAGGATAGTCCTGTTGAATCAATTAACTCATTCAGCTCAAGTAGTTCCAGAAAATTATCCATAGACGGTAGCTTCTTGCCATTTTTATCACCATTTGGATAAGTTGCCGCAATACTGGCTCCGGCACCCAAGATAAACAAGTGTGGTCTGTCTTGGTCAACCTGCTGCATTTCTTGTTCTTTCGTTACTTCAGTCATTTTGATTCTCCAACTCCCTTTCCACCGCTTCGCGTTCTCTAAGCAGTTCTTGTTTGAGTTCTTCTTCACTGGGTAAATACGGCAAGTATTTGGCGCTGAAAAGTTGCGTTTGGTCGGCGAGCACGGAGTATTTCACTACCGCTTCGCTTTGTTCACTGCATAACACCAAGCCGATGGTGGGGTTGTCGTCTTCGCTTTTACGTAGGTCGTCATACAGGCGAATGTAGGTGTCCATTTGCCCCACATCTTGATGGGTGAGCTTGCCCAACTTGAGGTCAATGAGTAAAAAGCATTTGAGTTTGAAGTTGTAAAACACTAAGTCGATGTAAAAATCTTGGTCTTCAAAACGAATGCGTTGCTGACGCTCGACAAACGCAAAGCCTTTGCCCAATTCCAGTAAAAAGGCTTGCAGGTTACTGATAATGCCTTGCTCTAGGTCACTTTCTTGGTAGCTTTTGTCTTGCAGGTTTAAGAAGTCGAGTATGTAAGGGTCGCGTAAATAATCCTTGGCGGTTTCTGCCAAGGGTTGGGTATGGGCGCGCGCTTCGGCTTCAACCGGGGCTTTGTCTTTGCTGACTAATAAGCGTTCAAAATAGAGTTTGTGGATTTGACGCTCTAAAGCTCGGACACTCCAGTTTTGCAAAATGGCTTCTTGCAAATACCACTGACGTGCTTGCGGGTTTTCAATTTTGATCAGCTTGGTGTAATGCGACCAACTCAATTCAAGAGACACTGTCTCTCGAATTGGAAACACCTGATAAAAACGGCGCATCATGCGCAAATTCGTGACATCAAACCCTTTGCCCAATCGGTCGGTGAGTTCGCTCGACAATCGCTGAAGTTGCTGTTTACCATAAGCCGCACGCGCTTCACCTTGTTGCTCATGCTCGACAATTAAACGCCCAACTTGCCAATAGGTTTGCACCATGACCTGATTCACGCTTTGACGAACCTGCGCACGCCCTTGCGCCACCAACTCGCTGATTTGGCTGATTAAGCCGTCAAGTTCCGGCGTGGGTGTGTTATTGATAGCCTTATTGTGACTCATAAACCTCTATTCCAATTAAATGGTTACCAGGTGCAACTTGGTAACCAGAACAATGCGCATAGTTTCACATCGGTCTGCGGGCACCCCTCCGACGGAGGGGAATTATTCAACCCTCGTTCCCAAGCTGCGCTTGGGAACGCCACACCGCAAAACATAAAACCCAACCAGGCCTGCTAAACTCAACCCGCCATACGGTTACCAAGCTCAGCTTAGTAACCAACGCAAATGTTCTTCCCTGATTTAATCGGTTTTAACCAACTGGCAAAGGCATTCCGTTAGGATTTTTAGTTCGGCTGCGGTGACGGTGCTTAGGTGTTGTTGTACGCGCGATTTTGAAAGCGCACGCACTTCGTTGATGCAGGCATCCGATTCCTGCTTCAGTCCTGCCCTAGCGGGAATACGAACCCGATAAGGTTCAGCTTGCTCGACAAGGTGCGTGGATAACGGAATTACCATTAAGGTGGGGAGCGTTTGATTATCCAAGGTCGCACTGACAATAATCGCCGGGCGATATTTGCCGATTTCGGCACCCTTGGTCGGATTGAAATTGACCAGAACAATATCGCCTTTATTCAATTCCATCGCTCAAGGTTCCTTCATCCATCGGGTCGGCTTTTTGGGCTTCGGCCACTCGCTCCAACAACGCCTGTTTTTTTTGCCTTTCGTACTCTTGCAGGAAAGGTTCAAACACCTCTTTCAGTTCCACCGGTACAAAATAGCCAACAGAATGTTTTTTGCGTGCATCGATCAAGCTGACGACGTCGTGCCATTTTTGTAACTGTGCGGGCGAACGTAAATCCGCAAGCGTTGCTTCGATCATGTGACCTCCTTCATTACCGGGTTGCTTAAATCAATATGACAAATCATTTTGACATTATAGATTGTCTATAGCAAGACCTACTCAATCCGCCTTCGCTCCCAAGCTGCGCTTGGGAATGCCGGATGGTGGGCGCTCGCCGGCTCATTGGTTACCAAGCTCAGCTTGGTAACCAGGGGTATTAATTCTGCTTTAATGCCGTTTTGTTCCGTTCGTTTATAGGTGGAAACCTTTTTGGTTTGTCATTTTCAATGTCTTCGTATTCAACATAGCAATACGCACCTTTATAACTTGGTATGAAACAATTTCTGAATACGGTTGCGTTCGTACCAAAAGCAATGCCCATAACCATATTTGCCATATGTGACATACATTCAATTGTTTTCTTATCAAGAATTTCGGCACGCATAGACTCATAAGACGATAAAAACATCCAGCTTTGCATCGTCACCATGGCGTTATAAGCTTCTGGTTTGAGCCATTTAAAACCGCGCTCAATAAAAATGGCAAACAAATCGGACTTCGAGTTTGGGTAAGCGTCTTTTGCGAATTTTTTAAGTTCCGCATTCATCCCTTTACTCCCCATATACGGCGGGTTGGCGATGACAGCGTCGTAGGTTTGGGCGAGCACGATGGCTTGTTGCGCAATCGGTAAGAGTTGTTTTGCCGCCGGTTTTTGTTGGGTGTCGCCCTGCTCGGCCAGCCGTTTTAAGGTGGTCGCGAGTTCGGTTAAGGCGGCTAAATCCGTTTGTGGTACTTCGATTAAACTGCCGAGGGTTTTGGATTGCTCAAACCCTTCGACCAGCCGTTTGATGAGCGCGTATTGCGCATCGTTGGTGTCGATTTCAACTTGATCTTGTTCAAACAGTTGGTCGTTGGTACCTTGTGACCAGGCCTGGTTTAGGTTCAGCGCACGCCAGAGTTTGTTGAGTTCGAGATGCTCAGTCGATTGCAGTGCGTAAATATTGAGCTGAATGTCACGGCTGAAAATACGGCGGTCGTCTTCTCGCGCTTTCATCATCAAAGCAAACGCGGCCAGCTGGGCGGCACGGTCGTCAAGGTCAAGGCCGTAGAGATTGCGCTCTAAAATCAGTTGCGGGATGTCGCGCAAGCGATAACCGCGTTCTTCGTAAATGGCTTTAAGGGTGTTGTAGGCTTCCACCAGAATGTGCCCGGAACCGCACGCCGGGTCGAGCACTTTGAGTTGTTCGGGGTCGAGTTGCACCGGGGTAATGTGTTGCAATGCCGCTTGTGCCGCTTCGGGCTGTTGTGTGGGCGGGATGTAATACGGCATATGGCTTGCAAGCGGCGATTGCGGGTAGCTGAGCATCCATTGCCGCCCTATCGAGTTGTGGACTAAATATTGCACAATCCAGTTGGGGGTAAACAGTTGCGTAGCAGCGGGGATGTCTTCGGATTTCACCACTTTGCCAATGACTTGGTCTTTTTTGTCTGAAATATAAAACTGATACAACCAACCGATGATTTCGATGTTTTGCCAATCTTCTGCCGGCACCTCGTCCACGAGGGCGCGAATCAGCGAGTCAGTGCGTGTCAGGTTGTCGGGCAGTAACAGTTCGGTTTCGTCATCCAATGGCTCGAATAAAAAAGGCATATATTGATGCAGTTGGTGGCATTGCGCTAATAGCAGTTCGCGATAGAGGGCTTCGTCTTGGTTGGCGAGTTTGAGGTCGATCACTTGCTGGCGATCCAACTCTAGCTCAAGCGCCACATCTTGCGCTTGGTCGAGAATTTGAAACCCTTGCGGTTTGTCTGGGTGACTGAGCACGCGTAGGCCATGTTCAAAGTAGTCGTGCAGTTCCATATAGCGAATCGCGCAGAAGCGGTTGAACCAGGTGTAGGCTACCTGTTCCACCAACACGTCAAAACCGATTTGCTCGGCTTTGCGTTTTAGGCGTAACCAGGCCTGGTGGTCTGCCGCATCGAATAATTGACCGTTAATTTGCATCACCGAGCCGTTGATTTGAGGTTCAGCGATAGTCAGTACACCTTTTTTATCCGCTTGGATGCCGAGCAGGTTTAGGCGTTTTTGTACCGCTTGGATAAAATCGGCTCGCGCTTTGGGGGCATAGGCTTTTATGTGTTTGGTGTTCATGCAAGCTCTCTTATTTAATTCGGATACGTTCACCGGCGTTAAGCACGTCAAGCATTTGCTGGCGAATGCGCTTCAAATAGGCATCGACATCCTGTTCGGTTTCGATATAACCCGATGGGGCATAGTCGCTGATGCTTAACATATGGGTTGGCTTAACCTGCACAAAAGGTGGCGCTACCGGTTCGGCAACCTTACCCAGCGGTTGACTCGGTTGTTCAGCCGTTGGGGTCTGCTTCACCCCAGAATTGGGCTGCGCCGCTGCTTTTTGTTGGCTTTGCAGTTTGCTAATGTGTTGGTTAATGTGATCGGTGGCTTTATCCTCCGCATCGGCGGCTTCTTGTTGTAGGCTGGCGATTTCTGGGATGGATTCGGACTGGTGAATGTGTTTTTTAATCTGTTGCAAACCCTGCAAACATTGATTGCGCAACGCATCGTTAGCTTGAACTTCATCAAGCTGTTGTTGCACGCGTGCTAGGCGGTCGTCCACGCGCTGTTCGGCGTGCTGACGCTTTTGCTGAATGAGGGTTTGATTGACCTGCTTGACCTGTTCGATCAGCGGCATAATGCGATTGAGTTTGGCATAGGGTTCGGCTAACGCGTAAATGCTATCTAACTCGGCTAAGGCTTGCTTGGCTTGTGGATCTTTTTCAATCGCTAATCGGTTGACTTTGAAGTAATGCCCCAACGCGATAGTGAGCTCTTGCCAAACGTGGAATTGGCTGGTGTAGAAATTGTCAAGGTCTTCAAAATCTTCACTGAGATCAAGCAGTTTTTCGGATTGTTGAATAAAGGCTTCAATCAACGCGTAGCTATTGGGCTGATCCAGCAAACCGGCTAATAGGCTAATGCCCTGCTCTATTTGTGTTTTTCCGGGAAACTGCCCTGCCTGCGATTTACTGCGAAAGGTTTTGAGTGACTCCAACCAGGCCTGCATTTGGGCTTGAATCGCTTGTGCAATGTCTTTTTCTTGTGCCGAGACGAGGGTTTTATTAAAGGCATCTTTATAGAGCTTGCTGGCTTTTTGTAGCATGCCTTCGTCGTGCTGGCGGATTTTTAGCACTTTAATTTCCGCCCGTTTGCGCGCATTGGTCAGCGGCTCATAGGCTTGTTTTAAATTAAGCAGCGCGGATTGGTAGTTAAAACTGATTTTGCCCGCTAAGGCGTAACGAGCCAACAATAACAGCACTTCGTTTTCCGGCCAACCATAAGGGCGACGACCAAAGTATTCCAGTAAGGTTTTCACATAAACGGTTTCACTGCGCTCGGCTTTGAGACTAATAAACACCTCCAGCTCTTTAGTGGCTTGCGGATTGTAGTCATCAGCTTGCAGGTCTAAGCCAAGTTGCGCCATGTCGTCGGCCATCAGCACCGCGTTGATTTCGCGTTGGATGTCTGGTCCGTTATAGGGTCGTAGCAAGTTCAGTTTGGCAAAGCTGTTTTCGATAATATAGGCATAAGCTTTATCGAGTTGGCTTTGCACTTGTCCGGTGGTTTTGGGTTGTTTGGCGCCGAGGGCATAAAATTGCGCTTGCGCAAGTTGGTCTTCGATGCCGACCACGAGTCGTTTGAGGCGTTCTTGATTTTCCAAGCTTTTGTCGCGCAATAGATGTTCGTTGCTGGCATCGCGGTTGGCGTGCTTGATGTAACGATCCGTTTTTACCAGCGTCTGTAGGTCATCCCACAGTTCTTTCTCGTCTTCTAGCACCATCACCACACTACCATTGTTTTCAAGCGAGGCATTGAGTGCATAAGTCTCGCTTTGGTAGTTGTCGTAATGCACATCAATCGGCGAGACTAATTTAACGACTAAATCTTCAAGTGTATGACCGTCTTTGGGGTGACCATTGCAAAAACGCGACACTTTGAATTCTTGTTTGTTTACCGGATAGCGATAGGCACGGTTATTTTTGAGGATGTTTTCAAACACGATTTCTGAGAGTTTTTGGCTGACCGCAGTAGGCTCGATATCGGTTTTGCGGATTTCGTTTTCGATTTCTTTTTCTTCGTTGGTGAGGAAGTTGTATTCATCACCATTACGCGCAATCAACAGTTCAGACTCTAAACGCACGAGACTGTCTTTGATTTGACGTTTGAGTTGAATGCGGTCGGCATCAATTTGGTCAATCATGAGTGTAACAAGGTTATCTACCGTGGCTTTGATGGCTTCAACATAGCGAATTAAAAACAAGGTGCGCAATAAACGCGCATCAAACTGGGTTAGTTTGTCTAGCTGGCTGGCCTGGTCAATGGTTCGCTTCACAGCCGGTTCTAAAAAACCTTCGATAGGTTTGTAGAAATAATCAAACGGAATCAAAACACCAATAGCCTGATCTTTGATTTGTTTGGCGGCACTTTGGAATGCATCTAATAACGAGCGTTCACCCATGGCAAGGTGCATGCCGCTGGCGCCTTTGGTGCGGATGGATTCAAATACTTTTTGCACTAGCGTGTATTGATAGGGAATAAACGGATAGTTATCGACAAAACTGGTTACATCGTCTTTAAACGCTTCCATCGTCACGGTGGTGTCAAACGCCAGTTGGTTTTTTAATATGTCTTTTTTGTCGATAAACACCTTGGCCAAGGCTTCTGCCGCTGGCTCCGTTTTAGCTAACAGACGTTTTTGAATTACTTCAGCCGTATTGGAACTGCTGAGTTTCGGGCGGGTTAAAAAACGCCCCTGAATTCTTGAGAAATCCTCGCCCTGCTGACGATTCAGCTGGCCGATGGCCGCATCAATATCCGCTTGCGCAGTAACAACGACCCAGGCCTTGCCTTTCGCCTCGACACCCAGATTTTCAACGATGGTTTGCAGTTGCAACATCATTTGACTGCTTTTACCGATAAACTGCCCGACTTCATCGACCATAAAAAGTAAGTTTTTATCGTTACTGCGCGACAGGTATTCATTAACCCATTTGGCGAAGTTTAGTACGCTAAGCGGAAAGTTATCCTGTAACGAGTCGACCCAGGTTTTACAGGCATCAAGGCTTTGTCCTGTGCTGGCGGACAGCGCTTCGGCGACTTCGTCACGGAAAAAATCGTAGGTATCGCGTTGTTCTTCCCAGCTGACGCCAGCAAGCTCAGCAAACTTGGTTTTAAAGGCACTGTAATAGCCTTTATTATCGAGTTCACGTTCAAGGTGCGCAACATGGGGAAAATCAGCACAGTAACCGACACGGTCATTAAAGACCTTTAAAAACACCTTGAGAATGGCATTGTCTTTGTCGTCGAGATTCGCGCGCGAGTCGATGTTAAATAACACCACTTCGGTTGGACGGCTGACGGCACGTTGCACCTCTTGGTAGGCGAGCTGATCATTAAATTTACTCTTGAAAAAGTCAATCGCTTTATAGGTTACGCCTTCCTGCTGTACTTCACGGTTTTGTAATAAATAGGACAAGATTTTTAGAAAATGTGATTTACCTGATCCAAAAAAACCTGAAATCCATACCCCCGTTTTATTCGATGAATCGGCTTTAGGGTTATCCAATGCAGCGACATAGGTATCAAAAAAACTACGGAAATGCTCTTTTAGTTCCCGCGTAACCACAAATTCATCCAGCTCGGTATAAACCACATCGCTGTCCATTTGTTCCGCTTTAACCACACCGTTGATATTACGAACCAGACGTTTTTCAAAAAGTTGTTCAATATTCATAAGCACTCGTTTTAATATTTTTCAGGAACCAATTTGAAGGCTCGATAATAATTTTGTGTTGGAATTTTGCCAAAAAGCTTGAGTTCTAATCCGCTATAGGTGCCAGGATAAAACATCAACAACGGTGTATGCCCCATGACATCTTGCATCGCACTGAGGATTTCATGCCCACGCATCAACGGCCAAGCCGAACCAAGTCCGCTGATGATGACAAAATCGAGTTCATTGAGCGGATAATGCTGGGCGACGTATTGCGCCACTTTTTCTTGGCTGAGCGGTGCTTTGAGCAGTTTTTTGAGCTCAGCCGTACCGACTTTGAGCTCATGGGTAAACGCACGCTCTAGAATATTACGCTGTTGCAAGATGCTAACTATAACTTCAAATAAGTTGATCACTGCAAATCGCTTACCCCTCTGGTTAAGCTTTTGAACAATAAACTCAATATGCTCACGCACCTGTAGCTCATGTTCCGGCGGGTAATCGAATATCCAAAAACCAACCTCGTTACCTACCCCTTCGGCATTTAAAAAACGAGATTCTTCGACTCTCTCTAGAATTAAATCCAGTCGCTTTTGCAATGTTGCACTCATTGCTTGCACTCCAATAACTTTAAATAAGGGGTGAGTTGGTACTTGTCAGCAAGACGCTCCACTTCAAGCAAAGGATACAAATTCAGTATCTTTAACTCACGCCGATCCGACAAAATTGAGGCCTCAACCATGATTTTTACAATACTGCTTTTAACCTTTTTGAGTGATGAGTCACTTAACTTAGTCAATTCAGGCTCTTCCAATTGTTTTTGCTCAAAGAACCGTTCAATGTCTGCGATACTTATTTTCGGTACATAGTCTCTTTTTGCCGGGCAGATAACCTCCGTAATAAAATCACCGAGTATTCTAGTATGAAGAAGTAAGAGAAGTAAATTAAACTGCTTAAATGTATCGTCATAACTTGTCGCTATCTCTTTCAAGTCACCATCATTTATTGCTTGGTAACGTTTTTTTAATGTGGCGAGATAGCGCTTAATAGTGGACTCACTTCTGGCAGGCAGGCGATGTTGCAGCTCATTTATATCATCTTTAAAACCGTCTTGTTTTAATTGTAGCCATTGCCACGCTTCTTCTTGTAATAGACCACAGGCAGTTAAATCTTGTATGTAAGAGTTTTGCATATCATCCTCAAAGTTTGTCCCATTATAACTAGGTCTAAAGGGCTATGAGATCAAAACCGCCTAAAAAAGGCTGAATCTAGGAGGGCAATACATGAAAGAGCCAACTAATAAAATGATTGCGTATGCTTCAGATATTCATCTTTATTCACCAAATGATTTCACAGATGAAATTCGCGCTAGTTTTGAGCTGACCCGCAAATATATTCAAGAAAACAAACGCTTCTTGAAACGAAAAAAATTGTTTGCGCCAACTCAAAAATCAACATTAGCAATGATGTTTCCAACGCGGGTGCTTGTGATGTGGGTACTTATGTTTGCTTGGGTTTTATATATTATTTTTACATCCTTAGCAGATCCGAAAACAGATTGGAGCGCTGTCTTTGGCGCAATCATGTTGTTTGTAGGGCCAGCCGTCTTTTACAATGTTGTGACCTACAGGCTTGAAAGCTCAAGTATTGTCAGAATGATTAATGAGCTGGATCAGCGTCCTGTTACACATCTATCTCAGCCACAGATTATTACAGTTGGTGATCAAAAATATTACGTTCAAAATGGAATCATGATACCGATTGAGTGACTTTACAGTATTGAGCATTGCCACACACCCGTTATCCAAACTAAAAACCGCTTAGGGGGGTCAAAATTCGATTGCAGGAAACAACTTCACTTTTAATTTGCCGTTGACAATAATTGTGTCCGAAATAACTTAATGATTCAGCCCATGTCAGAGAGCCGTTATTTTAATCCAGTGAGAGGTGGCTGAAAAAGCAAGATTGGGTCTTATGAGCAGGTCTACCTCCATCGCAACTAGAACTGATTCTTATTAAAGATGTCGGGAATGGGTGGTGTTTCGTTGGAAGATATGATTTTTTTGTAGGGTCTTTAAGCTGCTAAACGCTTCTAAAAATTTCTGATTTTTCGATGCGTTTTGGGTTGTGACCACATATCAATTCCAGCCTTATTTTTCGTGAAATTTTTCAGTAAAATTCATAAAAAACCTTCAAGTCGGAAAGCCTTTTTTGACAGTTTATTGGTCTTGAATTCAACTAATAATTGCAACACCCGCCCTTAAATTACGAACCGTTAAAACCTCATAGGGTGATTTAAACCCTAATCGCTTTCTGGGTCGGGTGTTGAGTTTATCTTCTACCCGCTGGATTTCT
>JAVETW010000009.1:0-17565 GCA_034005865.1 Thiomicrospira sp.
TTAACCGGTTTTTGTATTTCGATTGCCTTGTCTACCTCTGCGATTGGCTCGGCAGGTTGTGCAGGAGCGACCTTCGGCTGCGGTTTTTCCACCGGTTTGGGTTCCGGTTTGGGTTCCGGTTTGGGTTCCGGTTTGGGTTCCGGTTTGGGTTCGATGATCGGTTTCGGCTCAACAACCACCTGCGGCTCTGGCGGTGTTTCAATTATCGGTTCGGGAGTCGGTTGTTCAACCGTTTGCTCTATCGGCGTTGGCGCTAATTCGAACATGGCTAAGCTTACAGGCACGACTTGCATCGGGGTTGGTTCGCTGACAAGGGGTTTGATGAATAGCCAACTGGCCACCGCCGCAGTTATTGATAGGTAGATGACTAGGCTGATAATTAGCGCTTTATGAGAGTCGGACAAGTGCATTTATTTTCGTTCGGTGAGAATGGTGAGGTTGTCATGTTGTTGAAGCTTAATTTTGTCCATTAGGGCGACAAAGTGTTGAAACTCGACTTGCAGGTCTACTTTTAGATGCAGCGGTGTATCTTTACTGATCGCGCTGATTTTTGCAGGAATCTGTTCTAGGGCTACGGTTTCTCCTTGCCAATACACCAAGCCGGTTTTATCAAGGGCGAGGTTGATAACATCGGGCGTGTTGGTACTGCTGGCTTGCGTATGTTCGGTTTGTGGCAGTTCAATGTCTAATTTGTCGTGGACGATAAATGACGCCGTTAAGAGTACGATGGCGAGTAACACCAGCATGACGTCAATTAGAGGGATGACGTTCATCGTATCAAAGCGTTTCATGGGCGCATATCCTGGTAGGCGCGAAATTGCGCTTGAATAACCTCTACTTTTCGCAGTAAGCCGTTGTAGGCCATGATCGATGGGATTGCTACACCGATACCGGCAGCCGTCGCTTTTAGCGCTAGGGCTAAACCGGTCATGATGGTGGCGGTTTCAAGGTTGTCGTTTTGACCAATTTCGTAAAATGTCATTAAGATGCCGATGACTGTGCCCAATAAGCCAACATAAGGGGCGTTTGCACCAATAGTAGAGAGTGTGGTGAGGTTTTTGGTTAACTCTACATTAAGTAGTTCGATGTGTTGGTAGCTTTGTGGTTGGGCACGGCGGTAAAAAAACAAGCGCTCAAGGGTGATCCAAAGAGCGATAAATCCCATTAGGCCAAGTAGGCCAAACACGGTTATATCCAAATAGAGTTGAATGTCTTGCATGGCGAATCCTTTTAATCGACTCAAAGGTGTCTTATGTTAGACGTTTGTGCCGAATCTGCCTAGTATAAAGGCTTGAAATAGTATGAAGACATCGTGTTGTGATGTCCGCGTTATTGTTGAGCGGCTTTTGTACGAATCGGTAATTTAGCGACACAATACGTGTTGTGGGGATTGCCTTGTTGCAATATACCCTTGTTTAACTGCGATATGTGTTGATTCGTGCAGGAACCACATTGATATTGAGAGGGATTATGTTTGTTTGATAATGGTTTGTCAATAGAAGTGATAATAATTCTTGTCTTTGTTGGGCGCTATGAGGTTTGGTTGCAGTTTGGCGGCGCGGGGAGTAATATTTCATCTTTGTGTTAAGGCAGGTACGCGTGAGTCAAGTTGACTCAGTATGTGGCTTGTTTGGTTAATGGGGGTCGATTCATCCGGGTGTTGGCTTAAAACATGGGGATGAGGTCGAGGCTTTCTAAATAAAAAAGGATACCAGAATGAAACGTCGGGATTTGTTGAAATCAGCGTTAGGTTTGACGGCGGGTTTAGCCGGTTTGAGTGTGATGCGCCCATTGTATGCGGCAGATGATTGGGAAGTGAAAGGACCGGAAATGCCGAATGTACCGATCACCAAGGTAAATGACAGTTGCTATTATTTTTTGGCGGTGGATCCTGAGCCTTATCCGTCGAATCAAGGATTTTTTAGTAATCCGGGATTTGTCGTTACGTCTGAAGGTGTGTTGGTGATTGATACTGGCGGGTCGGTTCAAATTGGTGAAATGCTGATTCGTCAAATCAAGACCGTCACCGATAAGCCAGTAACAAAAGTGATTAATACACACTTCCATGGTGACCATTGGTTGGGTAATCATGCGTTTGTTGAGGCTTATCCGAACGTTGAGATTTATGCGCATCCTAAAATTATGGAGCAGGTTAAAAACGGCGCCGGTGAGTTTTGGTTGGGTTTTATGAGTCGCAATACCAATAATGCAACGGCGGGTACCGTGGTGACGGCGCCAACTAAAGAGTTGGTGGGCGGTGAAACCATTAAGATGGGAAATAAGACCTTTAAAATTCATTACTTCGGCAAGGTGCATACCGATTCGGATTTGGCGGTTGAGGTTGTTGAAGATAAGGTCATGTATTTAGGCGATATGGCGATGCGCCGTGTGGCGAATATGGCCGATGGTTCGTATGTTGGTTCGATAAAGGCGATGGATGCGTTAATTGCGATGGATATTAATACCTTTATCCCAGGACATGGTGAACACGATGGTAAAGCGCTATTAGAAGAGCAAAAACAGTTTTTCGATATTATCTATTCGAAAGTAGGTGAATATTATGATGCTGGGTTATCCGATTTCGAGATTAAGCCAAAAATAGAAGAGGATCCATTTATGCAGAAAGTGGCCAGCAAATGGGCAGGCTATGAGCATACGTTGGGTCGCTTTGTGAGTGAAGCTTATCAAGAGTTTGAGCGTAATTTGTTTTAAGCAGTGATCAGATTTGTGATAATAGGCTAAAGCGTTTATCACAGCCTCTGACGAGTGCTTAAGCATTTATAAAACACGTTATCACTGGCTGAATAAAAAAGGCGGAGCAGGTTGAATCCTATCCGCCTTTTTTATTTTGTTGGGGGGAATCAACAGCCCCAGGTTTTTTAGCAGGCCTGTTAAAGACGAACAAAGTCTAAAATAGCATCCAAGCCTCTAAAGTTGAGCGCGCAGTCAGCTTGTTCTTGTACTTTGGGTTTAGCATGGTAGGCGATGCTTAAACCGGCTTGCTGCATCATCAGTAAATCATTTGCGCCGTCACCGACAGCTAACGCTTGCTGTGCGCTGATGCCCATTTTTTGACACAGCTCGAGTAAAAAATCGGCTTTGGCTTGGGCGCCGATGATGTCGCCATCAATCGTGCCACTGAGTTTTTGTTGGTGGATAGCGAGTTGGTTGGCACGACTATAGTCTAATCCCAGATGCTGTTGGAGTCGGTCGGTAAAAAAGGTGAAGCCGCCGGAAACAAGCGCAAACTTTATCCCTGCTTGCTTCAGGCCTGCTAACCATGTTTGTGCACCTGGATTAAGCTTGAGGCGTTCATCATAAACCCGCTGTAGCGCGTCTTCACTTAGGCCGCTTAAGAGAGCTACTCGTTGAGTGAGCGATTGTTCGAAGTTGAGTTCGCCGCGCATCGCTGCTTCGGTAATGGCCGAGACTTGGGGTTTGATATTCATCATATCGGCGATTTCATCAATACACTCGATGGCAATCAATGTTGAGTCCATATCACTAATGACAAGTTTAAAACCGCAAGCATTCAGATGTGAGGGTAAAAGGTTCAGGTCGAGTTGTAACTTTTGGCTCAGTGCGCGCACTTGTATCTTGTCTAGGTTCACTGAGGCGATACGAAAATGTTGGGTGTGCGCGCAAAGCGGGCCTATCTTTTGTAAGGTGTGGCGTTGAATATCGGTTAGCTCAGGGCTGTGAATAATCAGTGTCGACATAGTGATTCTCTTGGTTGTCAAATTAGTTTGTATCGGGGTGCGTTGCAACAATATAGGTGTCGGCCAGTTTGTCGTGTAAAGTTTGGTTTTTATTCCCCCGTAGCATCCAAAGCCAACCGAGTCCGAGTGTAGCTACGGAAAGTAGGCTAAATGCAAAGCGGCGCGTAGCGTCTTGTCGAGTGAGTAAATAATCATCCGTTCGTTGTAAGCGTAAGTGCCATGTACGAAGACCGGGGGTTTGACCGGTTTGTAGCCAAAAGTAGCTTAGGTAGAGGTAGGTTACGCCGAGTAGATAGAGTTGGAAACTGAGCAGTGCAAGCGGGCGCGTGTGAAATCCTTCTCCTTGCCAGATGACAAACGGAATCGCGGCCACAAACCAAACCGCTAACAGCAGGAGTAGGTCGTATATAAGGGCGAAAACGATTTTTGCTTTTAACATGGCGTGATTCATTAAAAAAACGTTATTATAAGGGAGACATGGGCGAGCGTCTATGATGGGGATTCTAGGTTAGCAGGCTTAGCTAAAAATGTTTTTGTAATGTTCGGTTCTGAGTGTGCGTACTAAAGGCGTTGCCTCGCTGGCTGTGGCTAAGCTTAGTAAAGAAGGCTGAATGAGAATGTGGAGGTGGGTGTGAATTTACCGGATGGGCTATTTGATGTTGGCTGGGTCAGCGTGGCTTGGTTATTGTATGCTGGGGCCATGTGGTGGGCGTTTCGTAGCGCACCTTGGTATAAGGTTCAGGGGGATCGTTCGGCACAGCATGTTTTGTTCGGCGCAGCCTTGGTGTTGATTTTAATTTGGAATTTTAGTGCGACAATCGGCGGTGGGTTTAGTTTTCATTTTTTGTTGATGACAATGATTACGCTGATGTTTGGGCCTCAGTTTGCATTGATGGCGATGACACTGGGGTTGTTGGGCGTGACGTTAAATGGAGCGGCGGGATGGGCGGTATTTGGTTTGAATGCGCTGTTAATGGGGTGGTTGCCGATTATGTTGAGTTGGTGGTTGTATAAGTGGAGTTATCGTCATTTGCACCGTAATTTTTTTGTGTACGTGTTTTTGAACGGTTTTTTAGCAGCGGGTGTCAGCACTGTTGTGGCTTTATTTAGTGCGGCAGGGCTTATGTGGTTAGCTGGTGTGTATGATTGGCAGGCGTTGAAATATAATTTTTTGGTGTTTGTTCCGATGTTGGCTGCACCGGAGGCCTTTATTAATGGGTTTTTGATAGCAGGTCTGGTGTTAATGAAGCCGCAGTGGGTCAGTACATTTAGTGATGAACAGTATTTACATGGTAAATAGCCCATAACAAAAAAGCCGACCTAGGTCGGCTTTTTCTTTTTTCGTTATAGGCGATTAGCGATACCAGCCCGGTGTGAGTTTACGACCTTCTTCGGTTTGGGTAATTTGAGCATTCGCTGATTTTAGTGCTTCGTTGGCTAGGCGTACAGATTCTTGGCGTGCCTTTTCAGCTTCTGCTAAGTAGTGGTCTACATAGGGCAGTTTCATGCGGCGTTGTTGCCAAACGTTACCATTCTTTTTAGAAATATCTTGTTTTGCTTTGGCTTCGGCAACAATATTTTGGTAGCCATCAGCATCAGCCTGCGTTTGGTTGTGTGTACACGCACCTAAAGTTAGGGTGGCTAGGACAGTTGCACCGACAAGTAGTTTTTTCATGTATTCCTCCAGATTGATTGAGCTTTTATTTTTTAGTGTTACATCACGCTTGAATTGTAAAGGATGATGTTAAAAAGCTAAAGTACGAACAGTGTTTTTTTTCTGTTTTTCGTATCTCGGTATACGTTATTCAGTTTACCCCGTCCCTGTCAAACTTTATAATAGGTGAAAGTTTTCAAAAAATAGGTCTGTTTGCCGAGATATGTCAGCTTTTCTAAGTCTAGTGCTTTGAAATTTAAGTAAAATTTTTTTAGGTGACAAAATTTTACGTTCGGTAATAAAAAATCTAATCCGCCTATAAGAATTATGTGAAGGAGTTAAAGTGAGAATTTTACAAGAAGCGTTGACCTTTGATGATGTGTTATTGGTGCCCGCGCACTCGACTGTTTTGCCAAAAGATGTCTCACTGAAGACTAAATTGACACGCAATATAACGCTTAATATTCCGTTTGTGTCGGCGGCTATGGATACGGTGACTGAGTCTCGGTTAGCGATTGCGTTGGCTCAGGAAGGCGGTATCGGCATTATTCATAAAAATATGACGATTGATGAGCAGGCTTCGGAGGTCAACAAGGTCAAAAAGTATGAGCATGGTGTTGTTTTAGATCCTATTACCGTGCAGCTAAATCAAACGGTTGCCGATGTAATGCAAGTTACGGCGGAAAATAACATTTCCAGTGTACCGGTTATGGATGGTGGTAAATTGGTTGGTTTGGTCACCGGTCGTGATTTACGTTTTGTTACTGACTTGTCAAAGCCTATTTCAGCGGTTATGACGCCAAAAGAAAAATTGGTTACGGTGCCGGAAAAATTTAATCGTGATACGGTATTGGATTTGTTGCACGAGCATCGTATCGAGCGTGTGCTGGTTGTGAATGATAATTTTGACCTCAAGGGCATGATTACTGTAACCGATATTTTAAAATCGAGTGAGCATCCAATGGCGAGCAAGGATAGTAATGGGCGCTTGCGTGTCGGTGCGGCGGTGGGGACTGGCGCTGACACCGAAGCGCGCGTTGCCGCGTTGGTGAAGGCTGGGGTTGATGTAATTGTAGTTGATACGGCGCACGGTCATTCTCAAGGGGTGCTCGATCGCGTGGCTTGGGTTAAGCAAATGTATCCCGAGGTAGATGTGATTGGCGGTAATATTGCTACGGCTGAGGCCGCATTGGATTTGGTGAAAGCCGGTGCGGATGCGGTAAAGGTTGGGATTGGTCCTGGTTCTATATGTACTACACGCATTGTAGCCGGAGTAGGGGTGCCGCAAATTTCGGCGATCTCAAATGTCGCAACGGCGCTAAAAGGTACTGGTGTGCCATTAATTGCTGATGGCGGTATCCGTTTTTCTGGTGATGTAGCTAAGGCCTTGGTGGCGGGTGCGTCTGCTATTATGTTGGGCAGCATGTTTGCAGGTACAGAAGAAGCGCCGGGTGAAGTGGAGTATTATCAAGGCCGTGCTTATAAGGCATACCGTGGTATGGGCTCGTTGGGCGCTATGTCACAAAAACAAGGTTCGAGCGATCGTTATTTCCAATCGTCAAATGCCGAGGACAAGTTGGTTCCTGAAGGGATTGAGGGGCGCGTACCCTATAAGGGTTCATTGGCGCCGATTATTCATCAGCTTGTCGGTGGCGTGCGTTCGAGTATGGGGTATACCGGCTGCAAGGATATTATTGAAATGAATACCAAGCCGTCGTTTGTGCGTGTGACCAATGCGGGGATGATTGAAAGTCACGTGCATGATGTCATTATCACCAAAGAAGCCCCTAACTATCGCATTTAGTCGCTTCCCTCTTTTTTGTTGTTAAGCGGAGCCAAGGTGCTCTGCTTTTATTTTTATTGGATTATCTATGACACAGCACGCTATTCATGATCATCGTATCTTAATTTTAGACTTTGGCTCTCAGTACACGCAGTTGATTGCACGACGCATTCGTGAGATTGGCGTTTATTGCGAAATCGAACCTTGGGATGTGGATCCGCAGGTGATTGCCAATTTTGGTGCGAAAGGGATTATTTTGTCCGGTGGGCCGGAAACGGTGATTGGAGATGATGCGCCTAAAGCGGCTGATCTGGTGTTTGAGTTAGATTTGCCTTTACTGGGTATTTGTTACGGTATGCAAACTATGGCGCAACAGCTAGGCGGGCAGGTTATTCATGCTGATGAACACGAGTATGGGTATGCACAAGTGCGTGCGCATGGGCACACTGACTTGTTTCGTGATATTGAGGATCACGTCAATGAACAGGGGCATGGCTTGTTGGATGTGTGGATGTCACATGGTGATCGTGTTGAGCGTATGCCAGATGGCTTTAAGTTGATGGCGAGCACCGAGAGCTGCCCTGTTGCGGGGATGGCGGATGAGGCTAGGCATTTTTATGGAATTCAATTTCACCCCGAAGTAACCCATACTAAGCAGGGTTTGCGTATTTTAGAACGTTTTGTGGTGCAAATTTGCGGCTGCGAAAAGTTATGGACGACGTCCAATATCGTCGAAGACAGTATTCAACGTATTCGTGAGCAAGTAGGGAGCGATGAGGTGTTGCTGGGTCTGTCCGGTGGTGTAGACTCGTCGGTAGTGGCTGCCTTATTACATAAAGCGATAGGTTCGCAATTAACCTGTGTGTTTGTTGATCATGGTCTGTTGCGTTATAAAGAGGGCGACCAAGTTATGGCGATGTTTGCCCAAAATATGGGGGTTAAAGTCATTCGTGTGAACGCGGAACAGCGTTTTATGGATAAATTAGCGGGTGAAGCTGATCCTGAAAAGAAACGTAAGATTATTGGTCATACTTTTATTGAGGTGTTTGATGAGGAGTCAGCTAAGTTAACCAATGTGAAATGGTTGGCTCAGGGTACGATTTATCCCGATGTTATTGAATCAGCGGGTTCAAAAACCGGTAAAGCTAAAGTGATTAAGTCGCACCATAACGTTGGCGGTTTACCCGAAGATATGGAGTTAAAACTATTAGAGCCGCTGCGCGAATTGTTTAAGGATGAAGTGCGTCGTTTGGGTGTGGAACTTGGGCTGCCGGCAGACATGGTATATCGTCACCCCTTCCCAGGTCCCGGCTTGGGAGTGCGGATTTTAGGTGAAGTGAAAAAAGAGTATGCCGATATTTTGCGCTTGGCGGATCATATCTTTATCGAAGAATTGCGCAAAGCAGATTTATACGACAAAACATCACAAGCGTTCACTGTGTTTTTACCTGTAAAATCAGTAGGTGTGGTAGGTGATGCCCGTCGTTATGATTATGTAGTGAGTTTGCGGGCGGTAGAAACGATTGATTTTATGACTGCGCGTTGGGCGCACTTGCCCTATGAGTTCTTGGAAAAAGTGTCTAATCGCATCATTAATGAAATTCCACGTATCTCACGTGTCACTTACGATATATCAAGTAAACCTCCAGCTACGATTGAATGGGAATAGTATGTGGCTATTAGCGAGTTAATTGAAACTGATTTACCAGCAGGCCTGCTAACCGAGATTGATCAGGATGTGTTTTGGATGCAACAAGCCTTGCTATTGGCAGATTATGCTGAGCAGCAAGGTGAAGTTCCAGTAGGTGCGGTATTGGTGAAAGCGGGGCGTTTGGTTTCTTGTGGTTTTAATGCCTCTATCGCCGAGCATGATCCGAGCGCGCACGCCGAGGTTGTCGCGTTGCGTGCGGCTGGTAAGGTGCTAGGTAATTATCGCTTACCGGATACAACTTTATATGTCACTTTGGAGCCCTGTGCGATGTGTGCTACGGCTTTAGTTCATGCGCGTGTCGCCCGCTTGGTGTATGGCGCGTCTGACCCTCGTACTGGTGCGGCCGGTTCGGTATTAAATCTTGTTCAACATCCCTCCTTCAATCATCGTATGCAAGTTTTGTCGGGCGTGCTGCAAAGTGAATGTTCGCTGCGTCTAACGCGTTTTTTTAAAAATAAACGTGAGAAAAAACGCGTGCTTCCAGCGGCGGTAGTGCTAAATTAATCTGCGACTTTTTTGTCCTTTATTGAAATTTAGCCTAGCGAGGCGGTGGTATTTGCGCCGCGCTCAGAGTATTATGATTCTATCTTTTTCCAAAATGTTAATAGGTTTATGCAAAAAAGTATTGATCCCGCAGAAGGCATCACAACCATAAAAATACTCCCGGGCGAATATTATGTCACGCGTCAAGACGAACGCATTGAAACAGTGCTAGGTTCGTGCATTTCAGCTTGTGTTCGCGATCCGGTTGCTGGGGTGGGCGGCATGAATCATTTCATGTTACCGGTTGATAAAAACAGTGCGCGTGGGCTTGAGTTGTCCGATGCCAATCGCTATGGTAACTATGCGATGGAAAATATGGTCAATGCGTTGTTACGTTCCGGCGCAAGGCGAGAACGACTCGAATTTAAGATTTTTGGCGGGGGGCGCATCATGAGCTCCATGACTAATATTGGCTGGTACAATATTGGCTTTGTATTTGACTATATCTATACAGAGGGCTTTAAAGTGGTGTCGCAAGATATTGGCGATGTCTACCCGCGCAAAGTCATGTATTATCCGCTTAGTGGTCGCGTCAGAGTTAGACGCTTGAATGCAATGCACAATCAATCTCTCGTGGATCAAGAAAGTCAATATTTCCATAATATTGAACATAAGCCCGTTGAAGGTGATGTAGAACTATTCTGATGCCTTGGCATTGAACCTATTTAATTTGATAACGTTTTCTGAGGATAAAATCATGGACATGATGGAAACTTTTCGACAAACCTACTTGGAAGAAAGCTTTGAAGGTTTAGAAATCATGGAGGCTGGCCTTCTTGAGTTGCCACCGGGACGTCCTGACTCGGAGAAAATAAACGAGATTTTTCGTGCTGCTCACTCTATAAAGGGCGGAAGTGGCACCTTTGGTTTTACCGAAATATCCGGTTTTACGCACGTGCTTGAAACCTTGCTGGATGAGATGCGAGATTATAAACGTGATGTAACACAAGAGTCGATTGATGTGATGTTGGCGGCGGTGGATGTTTTGCGCGATATGCTGACTAAATTACAAAATCACGAGCCGATTGATGAGGTGCGAGCAAATCAGGTTCAGCAAAAGCTTGAAGCAATTCTAGGCGGTTCTGCTCATGCAGAAACGCCACAAGCTAACGAGTCTGCTGCGCAAACAGTCAAAAACGAAGCGCCAAGCAGTTGGGTGATTAAATTAGTGCCTGAGAAAGGGTTGTTACAGACGGGCAATGAACCGATTCGTATCTTTCGCGAATTACAAACTTTGGGTTCGTTACAGGTTAGCGCAGAACTAGATAAAGTAGCCAAAATCGATGCGTTTAATCCAGAAGAGTTAGCGATTAGTTGGACACTTGTGTTATCCGGCATGGAGATCGAACTGGACGATATTAAAGAGGTCTTCGAATGGATAGATGGCGACGGCGCGCACATCACAATAGAAGCGCCTATTACCCAAACTGCGCCGACTACAGTGGCGCCGATACAAGCTGTGGCGCCGACTGATAAACCAGCGGCTGCGCCCTCAGCCGTTGTTGAACATAAACCAGCGCCCAAGCCGGTTGCCGCTGAAGCTAGCGCAGAAGCTAGCACTGGCCAGAAAAAAGCACCGCAACAAGATGGTTCGATTCGGGTTAATTTGAGCAAAATCGATCAAATGGTAAATCTAGTGGGTGAATTGGTTATCACTCAATCGATGCTGAGTCAGTTTGGCGACCAGGCCGAGCAAAACCCAGACAGTACGGAGTGGATTGATAAACTTAAAGAAGGTTTGACACATCTTGAGCGTCATACGCGTGAGTTGCAAGAAAGTGTAATGAATATCCGGATGTTACCGGTGAGTTTTGCGTTTAATCGTATGCCACGCATTGTGCATGATGTCAGTCAAAAGTTAGGCAAAAATATAGAGCTGGTGATGGAGGGGGAGAATACCGAACTGGATAAAACCATGCTCGAGCAGCTGACCGACCCGCTGGTTCATATTGTGCGTAATTCGATTGACCATGGTATTGAGTCGCCGGAGCAGCGTATTGCTGCCGGTAAACCCGAAAAAGGCATTGTAAAAATGGCCGCATTTCATCAGGGTGGCAATATCTTGATCCAAATTACCGATGATGGCGCTGGGATTAATGTTGATAAGGTTCGACAAAAAGCGATCGAGAAAGGTGTTATCGAGGCGGACAATAACTTAACTCATGAGGAAATTGTTGACTTAATTTTCCATCCGGGCTTTTCAACCGCAGATGTAGTTAGTGACGTATCTGGGCGTGGTGTTGGTATGGATGTGGTTCGTCGTAATATACGTGGCCTAGGCGGAACAGTTGAGGTAAAAACCAAACGAGGTGAAGGCAGTGTGTTTACTATTCGCTTACCTTTGACCCTCGCTATTCTTGACGGTCAATTAGCTTCTGTGGGCAGTCAGACCTATGTTTTCCCGTTGGTGTCTATCGTAGAGTCGATTCAAGTTGATAAATCATTAGTGAAAGGCATTGCTGGTCAAGCAGAATTGTACAAGTTACGCGAACAATATATTCCTGTGATACGGTTGCACAATCGCTTTGGTGTTGAGGATGCGAAAACCGACTTGTCGGAGGGGTTGCTGGTTGTTGTTGAGGAAGGTGGGCGCCGTGCCGGTATCTTTGTTGATGATTTGCTTGGTCAGCAACAAGTGGTTATTAAAAGTTTGGAAACAAACTTTATGAAAATTGGTGGTATTGCAGGAGCAACGATTTTAGGTGATGGTACCGTGTCACTGATTTTAGATGTCGCGGAAGCATTGATGAGCCATAAAGCTATGCCGGGTGATAAGCATTTACAAATGGGCGCAGCGGCATAGGAATTAAGTATGACCAGTACAGAGTTGGCAAATTACGCATTAGGCGCAAAGGAAGTTCAAGAAACCATTTTGATTTTGAATCTGTCGGTGGCGCAAATCGAGTTATCGATTACAGAGGGGGATCATTCTGTTAATGCGTTAATTGATTCGTTTCGGTTTATGTCTCAGCATATCGAGGAAATTCAGTCTGCGACAAAACAAATCGGTGAAATTGATAATCAGGATGCGCAGTTTCAGCAGCATCATTCTTTATTAATGAACCAAGCCAGTGAGCTTGCGCAGAAAATGCAGCAAGCGATTATCGCGTTTCAGTTCTACGATAAGTTGAGCCAACGATTGGGCCATGTTTCTTATGGATTATCAGGCTTGGCTGAGATTGTATCGCATGAGATGCGTGTTAAAGACGTTGAACAGTGGGATGCGTTTAAATCAGCCGTGCGCCGCGGTACCACGATGCGTGAAGAAGAGGAGTTGTTTGAATTGATTTTTGATGAAGACATTCCAGTTACGCAGGCTATTGGTATTATGAAGCAGCGAATGTTGCAAAGAATGCACGAGGAAGAGCAAACGCTTGAGGAAATTGAGTTGTTTTAGGCCGCTTTATCCATGTTAAACGCCCCGACTTATCGGGGCGTTTTTGTTTTTACGTCTTGAAAAAAAACAAAATGTCCTTATCAAGGTTGAGTTAAATCATTCATTCATCATACAAAACTAATAGAGGGCTGTTATGACTACACATCGTGAAACTCATGTGTTTCAAACCGAAGTGAAACAATTATTAAAACTAATGATTCATGCGCTATACAGCAACAAGGAAATTTTCTTACGCGAACTGATTTCGAATGCTTCGGATGCGCTCGATAAACTGCGTTTTGAGTCGGTGTCAAACGATGCTTTGACCGAAGGTGAAAGCGAGTTACGCATTCAGCTTAGTTTTGACAAAGATGCGAAGACGATTACGTTGTCGGATAACGGCATAGGGATGACGCGTGACGAAGTGATTGAAAACATTGGCACGATCGCTAACTCAGGGACGAAAAAGTTTTTAGAAAAATTATCGGGTGACCAAGCGAAAGATAGTCACTTAATTGGCCAATTCGGTGTCGGCTTTTATTCGGCATTCATTGTGGCGGATAAGGTGAGTTTATTAACACGTAAAGCTGGCGAATCGGCAGACTCTGGCGTGTTATGGGAGTCTACAGGCGAGGGTGAGTTTACCCTAGAGAATGTCAATAAATCGACTAAGGGTACAGAAATAACCTTGCATCTTAAAGCCGATATGGATGAGTTTTTAAGTGAATATCGCTTAAAAAATATTGTGACGACCTATTCAGATCACATCAATTTTCCGATTCAGATGCTAACCAGTAAGCCTGATGATGAGGATGGCGAAAAAACCATTCAACAGTGGGAGCAAGTGAATAAAGCAACGGCTATTTGGACACAAGCCAAATCGAATTTGACCGATGAGGATTATGCGAATTTTTATCAAACGCTTTCGCATGACTTTGAAAAACCTTTGGCGACCATGCATAACAAAGTTGAGGGAACACTTGAATATACCTCGTTGCTGTATTTGCCTAAGAAGGCGCCATTTGATCTTTATGACCGTGATCGTCGCTATGGTTTGAAGCTGTATGTTAAGCGTGTATTTATCATGGATGATGCTGAACATCTGATGCCGGCTTATTTGCGTTTTGTGCGCGGAGTGATTGATTCGAACGATTTGCCGTTAAATGTGTCCCGTGAGATTCTTCAGAGTAATCAAGTTGTCGATAAAATACGCTCAGCGTCGGTTAAGCGTGTATTAGATCAGTTGGCCAAATTGGCACAAGCGGACAATAAGGAAGACTATCATCAGTTTTGGGACACCTTTGGTCAGGTGATGAAAGAGGGGATTATTGAGGATTATGCCAACCGAGATAAGCTGGCCAAGCTGTTACGTTTTAGTTCAACGCACGATAACGCTAAAGTGCAACGTGTTAGCTTAGATGACTATATCGCGCGCATGGGAGAAAACCAAGAAGCCATTTACTATATTGTTGCAGATACGCACAGTGCGGCCTTAGGTAGCCCTCACTTAGAAGTGTTCCGCAAAAAAGGCATCGAAGTGTTGTTGTTATCAGATCGTATAGATGAGTGGTTAGTGTCGCATTTACATGAGTTTGAAGGCAAAGCACTCAAGTCGATTACCCAAGGCGATATTAAAGAGTTGGTCGATGATACGGAGGCTAATTTAAGCGATGATGAAAAGCAGGCAAGAAGCGCCTTAGTGGATAAGGTTAAAACGGCGCTGGCTGACTCGGTCAGTGATGTTCGTACGACGGTACGTTTAACCGAATCACCGGCGTGCGTTGTTGCAGCAGAGGGTGCGATGAGTGCTCATATGGTGCGCTTAATGGAGCAAATGGGGCAAGCTTTACCGAAAACCAAACCGGTATTGGAATTGAATCCAGATCATCCTTTAGTGCAGCGTTTGGAGCATTTAGATGAAGCAGAGTTGAGCGAATGGAGTTTGTTCTTGCTCGAGCAAGCGCAGTTGGCCGAGGGTGACCAGCTTGAAAATCCGGCTGACTTTATCAAACGCGTGAACAAGTTATTGGTTAAATAACACGCAAGGGTTTGGCCTGTGAAGCGTAGGTGTTAGCAGGCCTGCAAATAAGCAAATTATTAGAAAATAATATTAGAATTTGTTGATATTGGTTAATTAATGTATTAATATTGAAACCGTTGTTTTTCAACAACTCCTCTTGAAGAGCTTTTATTGTCCGAATGGAACAAGCCCGCCCTAACTTTGTTAAGGCGGGTTTTTTTTATTCCTTCGCGCTTGCGCCAATCAATTCAATTTCAAAAATCAATGTTTCATTTGGTCCGATAACATTTCCGGCTCCACGTGCGCCATAGGCGAGTTCCGCTGGGACAAAAATTTCCCATTTTGCACCAGGTTGCATCAGCTTAATCGCTTCTTGCCAACCTTGAATAACGTGCGCTAATTCAAACTCAATCGGTGCGCCGCGATTGTATGAGCTATCAAACTCAGTGCCATCAATTAAGGTTCCGCGATAGTGTGCGGTAATCTTATCGGTTTCGTTTGGTGATTTGCCACTACCTGCTTGAATGACCCGATACTGTAAGCCGCTGTCTGTTGTTTTAATGCCCGCTTTGGTTTTGTTTTGGTTTAAAAATGCCAGCCCTTTTTGCGCATTTTCTTTAGCTAGTTGCTCGAATTTGGCTTGCTGTTTTTGTTCTAAGGTCGCACGAAACTGTTCAATAGCTTGCGCCATTTCTTCGGCATTAAGTTGCAGATTGCGTTGAAGAAGAGTGTCTTCTAGTCCGCGCAAGAAGCTGACGGTATGGAGTTCAATGCCTTGGTTTTTTAGGTTTTGAGCCAGTTCTACCCCTATTGAGTAGCTCGCTTTTTGTTCGAGTGTGGTTAGTTTTTGCGCCATAGCATAAGGACTTAAAAAAAGACTGACGCCTACTATTGAGGCAAGCAAAGTGGGTTTGAGGTTCATAGCGATTCCCTGTTGAGCCAAAAAACAAAAACCTTAACATTCAGCGTGCGTGATGGCAATAAAAGCGCTGATAAAAGGGTTACATTTGTTGTGCTGTTGTATTGTTGCCAAGAGAAACGGTGTGTTCTGCGTTGAGCGACACACCGAGAAACAGGCCTGCTAATACGCGCTATTCTTTGTATTGGTAGGGATTACGATAGGTGTAGGGCTGTTCTGTTTTTGGCGCCTGTGATTGCTCAACACTTGTATTGAGCGCTTTTAGTTGTTCTTGGGTTTGCTGTTGTAAGGCCTGTAGTTGTGTCATCAGGGTTTTGAGTGCTTCGAGCTGCGTGTTAAGGTGCGTGTGTTGTTGCGTCAGTTGCTTTTTCAGTTCGGCGGTATTTAGCGCGCTCTGCGGGGCCTCGGTTAAGGGTTTTTGGTGATCGGCCGCTTGCCACTGTTTTGTCTGGGCGAGCAGGGCTTGTTCAATTTTATTCAGTTTTACGTTAAGAGGGGTAAGGTCGATATTGGCCTGCGGGAGCGTTTGCTTGTTGTGTAATTCAACAATGACGGTTTTGTGCTCATCAAGTAACGCTTTCATTTGTGCTAGCGCGTTTTCCGATAAGTCGGTCGCGGCGATCATCGGGGCGCTCGCTTGCTTCGAAACCGCCAGTGTTTCAACCTGTGTTACAGCTTGTGACGTGTCAGTGCTTTCTTCCGTTGTGTGGTTGACTAAGGTGGGTTGGTTTTTCGCTGATGTGTTTGCACTGGCTAATTCCAATACCGCAGCAAGTTCGTCAATTTTGAGATTGATTTGACGATAATGTAGCCCACTTTCGGTTTGAATTAAATCGAGAACGGCACTTTGAATTTGTTGTTGGTTTTTTGGCTCGTTGATTAAAAGCCAGCCAAGCGCGCCAACGGCGACTAGACTGGTAATGATTGAGGTGATTAGCAGGCCTGCAAAATAACCTTTTGCGCTTTTGACCTCTTGATTGGCGTTTCGAATGGCTTGGCGCCAAGACGTGCCGACTTCGGTGAGTTCATTGATTTGAAGCTTTTGTTCGGTATGAATTTTGAGATTCATTTCCGCCGCTTGCTGGTTGTGCAGTGCCGCCTCTTGTGCTAAAGCGCTAGCCTCAAGCATCGCGGTTACACTCACAGCTTGCACATCCTCTGTCAGCGCGCTAAGTGTTTGTTTGCTTGTTTGCGCGCGCTTGACTTCGGTTTCAAGGGTTTTGGAGGTGTCTTCAAGCTCGACTAACTCGTCAAGTAGGTCATCAGCAATATCTTTCATTCATCTACGCCTGTGCCGTTGCTTTGCTCGGGGAGCTTATAATTTAGCGTTTTAATGCAGCTAAACGCGCTTTAATTTGTGCGTTGGCTTCTTTTAAACGCTGGTTTTTTTCTTTAATTTTATGCAGTTGCGAAGCAACTTCATCGGAGCTTAGTTTGGTCTCTAGCGCAGCTTCGTCTAGTACATAGCCCGCTTTTTTTACGGTTTCAAAAGCTTTTTCAGCCGCACTAAACGTGGCTTCAATCGCTTGTTGGGTGCGTTCTGCCGAAGCTTGCGCTTGAAGTGCGGTGGCTAGGGCGAGTTGTGTTACTTCTTGTGTGGTTTCTTTGAGCGTTTCTGCGATTTGGTGCAGGTCTTCGTCAAGATGAATTGCTTCTTCCATTGTGTTAACCGGCTCAGCCGGGTCTAAAGCGAAGTCGCTCTTAGTTGTCGTGACAGCTTTTGTCGGTGCAGTGTCTTCGATATCAGCAGTGTCTTCGATATCAGCAGTGTCTTCGATATCAGCAGTGTCTTCGATATCAGCAGTGTCTTCGATATCAGCAGTGTCTTCGATATCAGCAG
>JAVETW010000009.1:17575-57445 GCA_034005865.1 Thiomicrospira sp.
TATCAGCAGTGTCTTCGATATCAGCAGTGTCTTCGATATCAGCAGTGTCTTCGATATCAGCAGTGTCTTCGATATCAGCAGTGTCTTCGATATCAGCAGTGTCTTCGATATCAGCAGCGTCTTCGATATCAGCAGCGTCTTCGATATCAGCAGCGTCTTCGATATCAGCAGCGTCTTCGATATCAGCAGTGTCTTCGATATCAGCAGTGTCTTCGATATCAGCAGTGTCTTCGATAATGGGATCCGGTTCGGCGGTTAAGTTGTCTAGTTCGTCAATATCGACGTCCATTAACGGACTTTTGTTAATATCTTCTGCAGCATCAGCATCGAGCGCTTGCTCCGATAGAGTGGCAATATCGATGCTGTTGTCGTCCATGAGCGAGAGGTCATCTAGTTGTTCTAAGTCAGCAAGCAGATCATCATCTGAAGCGAGGGCATGATCATCACTCGGTGATTCATCATCAAGTTCACCCAGCATTTTTAGCATTTCTTGATTTGCTAACTCATCCTTTTCAAGATCGGTCATGACTTACTCCCTTAGAATATTCTTACAATGATGATGGTTTTGCGCTTAGCATTTAGTATGCCACTTTAAAAACCGCTTTCACAACGAATATGCAATCGTTGGTTGGTGGTGGGCTGATTAAAGCGGATTGCGCTGGCGTGCAACATTAGACGAGGACGTTGTGCCCGTGTGAGGTGATCGGCATAAAATACATCACCCAATATGGGGTGACCAAGCATTTTCATGTGTAGGCGCAGTTGATGAGAGCGGCCTGTATGAGGATAGAGTTCGACTTTGAAATAGTCGTTATATTGTTGAATAAGTTGCCAGCGGGTGATGGCGTGGCGACCGTGAGTAAAATCAATTATTTGCTTTGGTCGGTTTTCCCAGTCGCAACGCATAGGGAGTTGAATAGTGCCGTTCGATTGTCGACATCGCCCCTGACAGAGTGCGGTATAGGTTTTTTCGGTGTGGCGATCTTGAAATTGGATACTAAGGTGTCGATGCGCCGCTTTGTGGTTTGCCAATACCATGATGCCCGATGTGTCCATGTCTAGGCGGTGAACCACAAGTGCATCAGGGTGGGTGTGTTGTAAATAGGTTAGCACGCATTGTTTATTGTTTTCATCTTTGCCTGGGACGGATAGGAGTCCACTGGGTTTGTTAATAACAACTAGGTCGTCATCTTGATAAAGTATCCAGTTTTGGCAGTGTAAATCAAAGGGCTTGGCTGGCACGTTGGTCTTCTTTTTAAAAGGTTAAATTAGATGATATTTGACAAGCGTCAGACGTTTTTTTGTTTTAAAAGGCGTTAGTAAGCACCCGCAAAGGACTCGTTGGTTTAGATTGGGTACAATACGAGACGCTTAGTATTTTAAATGAATTATGGAGTCGGTATGAGTCAAAAGGTAAAGGTTTTATTTGTGTGCATGGGCAATATTTGCCGTTCGCCTACCGCGCACGCTGTATTTCGTCAGCAGGTTGAACAGGCAGGGTTGGTGGATATGATTGAAATCGATTCTGCAGGTACTCATGCTTATCATATTGGTAACCCACCAGATAAACGTTCGATGCTAACTGCCAAGCAACGGGGTATTGATATGAGTGATTTGCGCGCCAGAAAAGTGGATTTTGCCGATTTAATAGAGTTTGATTATATTTTGGTGATGGATGATGAAAATTACGCGAATGTGGTCGCGCTGGCCAATTCCGAGTTGAAGCCTAAAATCCGTTATTTTTTGGAGTTTGCGCCTGCGCTCGCGCACAAAATAGTACCGGATCCTTATTATGGTGGCGAAGATGGGTTTGAACAAGTTTTTGATATGGTTGAAACAGCATCGAAAGGTTTGTTAGATGAGATTCGCCAGCGTTTAGCTGGCTGAGTTAAAGCTGAACCCGGATTGCTGAGCCATCCGGGCTTGTAATACTAATCAGCCTTGGTCGTTTCGACCGTATTCTGAGAAGTATTGTTTTGGTTTTCTGGTTGATTAAAATGATCAACACTTAAGTTTTCTGCATCACGAGGTGCGCGGCGGCGATTCAGTGAGCTGCGGCTGTTATAACGGCTGCGGCGACGTCTTGGCGCACGTGCGGTGCTGTCCTCGTCGCTTTCACTCGAACTATCCGTTGCACGATCAACTTGCGCAGAGGCTTCTTCTATTTGCGCTGGTTTTTCGTAACGTGACGGTAGTTTTGTCGTTGCAACTAATGACTCAAGGGGTTGAGGTTCGTTTTCTTTTGTTATGTTTTGCGTTGAATCTAAAGCTTCATTATCCGACGCGTTGGATGGCTTATTTTCAGCCCGTGGTGCACGCAGTGGTCTTTCACGTCGTTCATTGCGCTCTGCACGTTCAGGTCTTTCGCTCCGCTCGCGTTGTGGTTGAGGCGGGGTGTCTTTTTTGTCGAACTCATTCGATTCCGCATCATTGCGACGACGATTGTTCGAGGTGCGCTTGGGGTTGCGGTTATTCGATTTATTACGTGATCCATTACGCCCGTTTGAACGTTCGCGTTGTTGCGTTCTGGCCTCTGGTTCGGGTTGACCGAATAACCAAGACCACAAGCGGCGCATAACACCCGGGGTGGTTTGCGCGTTTACGTTGGGGAGCGGAGCCGGCGTAGTCGGTTGAATATTTTTAATCGCCGGTTCTTCTTTTGTTGTTTTTTGCGGTTCGTTTGAACTTAGCTCGGGTTGGATAATCGACTTGGCCTGATAGCTAGTTTGGCTAGCTTGTGCATCATCGCCATAGCGCGTGCGTTCTATCAAGTATTGCGGAGTTTCCAAATGCTCGTTTGGCACAATTAAAATGTGGAGATGGTAGCGGTCTTCGATTTTAATGATTTGGTTGCGTTTTTCATTTAGCAAGAAGGTGGCGACATCAACCGGTAGTTGAACGGTGACGCGGCGCGTTCCCTCTTTCATGGCCTCTTCTTCAAGCAAGCGCAAAATCGATAGCCCTAAAGATTCGACACCGCGAATGACACCGACTCCTTTACAACGTGGACAAACAATATGGTTAGATTCTTCGATAGAGGGGCGCAGGCGTTGGCGAGACATTTCTAATAAACCAAAGCGCGAAATTTTGCCGATTTGAACGCGGGCGCGGTCATTTTTTACCGCTTCGCGCATTTGATTTTCGACTTCACGCTGGTGGCGAGAAGAGTGCATATCGATAAAATCGATAACCACTAAGCCACCTAAGTCACGTAAACGTAATTGACGTGCAATTTCGCAGGCGGCTTCCATATTGGTGTGGAAAGCGGTTTCTTCAATGTCGCCGCCTTTTGTCGAGCGACTAGAGTTGATGTCGATTGAAGTGAGGGCTTCGGTCATGTCAATTACAATGACGCCACCTGAAGGGAGCACGACTTCACGCTGATAGGCCGATTCGATTTGCGATTCGATTTGGAAGCGTGTGAAGAGCGGAATTTTGTCTTGGTAGGGCTTAACCTTGAAAACGTGTTGCGGCATCACTTGTTGGATTAGGTCGCGCGCTCGGTGGAAAGTGTCCATGTCGTCAATCAAAATTTCGCCGATGTCGTGGCGAAGATAGTCGCGAATCGCGAGGGTGACGATATCCGATTCTTGATGAATGAGAAAGGGCGCTGGTTTGCTGTTTGCCGCTTGTTTAATCGCCTCCCAAAGTTGGATTAGGTAGTTGATACCCCATTGCAATTCTTCCGGGCTTTTGCCAACTCCGGCGGTACGAACAATCAGCCCCATTCCTTCGGGAATATCGATGTCTTTTAGCGCATCGCGTAAGTCGGCACGTTCGTCTCCTTCAATGCGACGTGAGATACCGCCGGATTTAGGATTGTTCGGCATCATAACCACATACGGCCCGGCTAGGGTAATTTGTGTTGTTAAAGCGGCGCCTTTGTTACCACGTTCTTCTTTTTGAACTTGGATAACCAGTTCTTGGCCTTCTTTTAAGACCTGCTGAATAGTTAGGCTGTGATCCGTTTGTTGATTGGGGAAATACTCTTCCGCCACCTCTTTGAAAGGTAAAAAACCATGGCGCTCAGCGCCGTAGTCAACAAAGGCGGCTTCTAGGCTGGGCTCTATACGCGTGATGATGCCTTTATATATATTGGCTTTTTTCTTTTTTTGGTGTGGGGTTTCTATATCAAGGTCGTAGAGGGTTTGTCCATCGACAAGGGCAACGCGTAGCTCTTCAGGCTGGGTTGCATTTATAAGCATTCTTTTCATGCTGTTCTCTTTTTTGGTTAGGGATTTAACCAAAATACGCACGTTTGAATCGCATAAGGACAGGGTTGCCACCTAAAGCGTGAACCGATTGGACATCTTGAAAAATAGGGCTTTAGGCCAGGGTTTATGGCTGTTTGTGAACAGAGTTTCGCCAAACTGGTCTTTCAAGTTAAAGCTGTATATTTTATCTTTTTTTTCGAGCTGAGCGTTTTGTGCTGCGCTTAGCTCTTAGTCTCAACAAGCTGTTTGGCTTGTTTGGGTTCCGTTTTAACTGCGTTTACGTCTTATAACCGAATCTTGCTTGGTAGGCGTTTAGGTCAGTTAAGGTGCGCAGACAAATGTCTGAGTCTTGTTGTTCAAAGCGTGTGTATTTCGTTTAAACCGGTTAATAAAACGGTTTTTTATGTCGTCTTGCGCCAGTGCGCGAAGTTAATTTTTTTTTACTTAAATTAACTTCGCGCAATATAGCACCCATTGCCATGTTGTGCAATTGTTAATCTTGCGTGATACGGCGCGTATTTAAGCTTTTCGATAAACCATTGCGGGATACGCTAAAATAGCGGTTTTTACACATTGAGTTCTTTGCCTTGGTAGGGCACTCACTAATATTGAAGAGAAGTAGCGTTATGTCGCAGGTGCAATGGGTGACGGTTTCATCGGAGGAAGCCGGGCAGCGATTGGATAATTTTTTACTTAAACATTTGCGTAAAGCGCCCAAGGCGCTGATTTATCGGATTGTTCGCAAAGGTGAAGTGCGGGTCAATAAGGGACGGGCTCAACCTAGTACGCGCCTAGGGGAAGGGGATGTGGTTCGTTTGCCGCCTGTGAAGTTGCCCGATGCGCAAGAAGTGATTGCGCCGCCGCGTTTGCAAATCGATAAAATGGTGGATTTGATTTTGTATGAAGATGATGACCTTATTTTGTTGAATAAACCCTCAGGTATTGCTGTGCATGGCGGGAGCGGTGTGAGCTGGGGTTTGATTGAGTTGGTGCGCGCGATGCGTCCACAGGCTAAGCGTATTGAGCTGGTGCATCGTTTAGATCGCGATACGTCGGGCGTGATTATGTTGGCGAAAAAAACCTCGGTGTTACGGGCGCTGCATGAACAGGTGCGTGAGGGAAAAATGGCGAAGACTTACTGGGCGTTGGTCGCTGGAACTTGGCCAAAAAACAAAACCAAAGTGGATTTGCCGTTGCTAAAAAATACCTTATCTTCAGGGGAGCGTATGGTTGTCGTCAGCCAGGAAGGTAAAGCCAGCTTGAGCCATTTTAAATGCTTGATGCAATGTGATGATGCGGCGTTGATGGAGGTGCGTATTATTACTGGGCGGACTCACCAAATTCGTGTTCATGCACAGTCGGTGGGTTGTCCGATTGTAGGGGATGAGAAATATGGTGATGTTGTGATAAATGAGGCGTATCGACATAAAGGTTTGCGTCGCTTAGCGTTGCATGCTTTTTCGTTGGGATTTACGCACCCAATAACCGAGCAGGCGATGTTGGTACAGGCGCCATTGTTTAAAGATTTTTCCGCCACGTTACGTGCGCAAGGGTGGGGTGGGGTTGTCTAGTCGCTATGAGTTAGTTATTTTTGATTGGGATGGCACCTTGATGAATTCGGTTGAGCGGATTGTTGCATCGGTGCAATATGCCGCGTCTTCTTGTGGGCTGCCTGTGTTGTCGTTTGGTACGTCGAAACAGATTATCGGTTTAAGTTTAGAGCGCGCGATTGCTCAGCTTTATCCGCAAATTGAGTCGAGTTTGGTGGATGCAATGGCGCAAGCTTATACTCAGCACTTTTTACAGGATTGCGATGTGGCGATGCAGCCTTATGAGGGCGCGATGTTGTTGTTGGATAAGCTGCGCGAGCAAGGGGTTAAGCGTGCAGTTGCAACGGGTAAAAGTCGTCGGGGATTGGATGCGGTGTTGGCGCAGACTGGCTGGGTTGAGTATTTTAATTGTACGCGTACGCCAGTTGAGTCGGCCTCCAAGCCTAATCCGTTGATGTTGGAGCAAATTTTGGCGGAATTGAATGTCGATGTGTCCCGCGCTTTGATGGTGGGGGATACCACGTTTGATATGGAAATGGCTCAGGCAATCAATATGGATAGGGTAGCGCTGAGTCATGGTGTGCATTCGCTTGAGCAAATGCGGCCTTATCAGCCTTGTGCCAGTTTTGATGATTTAATAAGTTTGCAGGCCTGGTTGTTGCGCTAGGTTGTGTTAACGGTTATTTTTAAGTCAGGAAATGATGGGGGATATTCATCGAGAGGCTCCGCTGTGAGCGCAGGCATTGTTGCCGGGGTTGGCTTAGCCTTGCGCTCTTTAGTTTGCGGTTGTCGGTAGTGTGAGTCCGGCTTTGGATAGTAGGTTGACCAGTTGGATAAGCGGAAGACCGATAAGTGCGTTTGGATCTTGCGTTTTAATCGATTCAAATAACACAATCCCTAGGCCTTCTGATTTAAAGCTGCCGACGCATTGGTAGGGCTTTTCTTGCTGTAAATAGGCCTCAATCTGCTCGTCGCTAAGTTGACGAAAATGCACCTCGGTTGTATCCAATGCAGATAGCGGATTGGTTTGGTTGGGTGCTAATACGATCAGGCCTGTAAAAAAAGTCAGTGTTTTTCCTTGCTGCGCGCGCAGTTGTGCAAACGCGGCGTCGTGGTTTCCGGGTTTGCCAAGCGCGTAGCCATCGAGGCAGGCGGATTGGTCTGATGCAATGATATAGTGTTGTGGGTAGGCGTTGCGTAAAGCAAGCGCTTTTTGCAGGCTCAGTCGCATAACCATGTCGCTGACCGTTTCGCCTTCGAGTGGGGATTCGTCTATATCGGGCGCCGCGCACTCAAATTGGATACCTAGTTTTTGTAAAAGCTGTTGGCGATAAATTGAGCTAGAGGCGAGTAAGATTTTTGGTGTTTGCATAATAAACAGGTCCGTTTAGTAATGTGTATGAATCGCGCGTGACTCTATGGGTTGTAGATCATTCAATTTTGAACTCACAGCGACACGATGGTGTGAAGTTTTCAAGTTATAAGTTATTGATTTTTTAAATATGTTTTTGTATCAAGCATTTTACTGAATAAATTAATCGATTCAGGGATTAACTAAAATCGGAGTCATCAATCAGTCACATCGAAACCTCAGTAGGCTATAGTTTGTATTAGTTGGCCTGGTTTGCGCTATGTTATTGATGAAAACTTTGACACAAACCTTTTCTGAGAGTATCATTCCCCGCCATGTTAAATAGACTTCCCGATTGGATCGATCCCGTTCATTGTGCCGAACATGATATGCGCTTTCATGCCCATGTCAACCAGTCGGCGATGAAGCGCTTATTGGAGCAGGTAGAAATGCCTAATGGCGAAGTTGAGGTCGATATTCAATTTCATCGGCATCCGCGCCTAAAAACCCCTGAGTTTTCAATGCGTGTTCAAACACGATTGTGTTTAGTTTGTCAGCGCACGCTTGATTCGTTTGAGTTTGAGGTGGATTCAACGGTTGAGGGGCTGTTTTTACCTAGTATGCAAATGGCAGACGAAATTGAAGAAGATTTTGAAGTCTATGAGTTGTCGCAAGACAAAGTGTCACTATTAGAGTTGGTTGAAGAGGAGTTGTTGCTCGCAATTCCGATGATTCCGCGCAAAGATGAAGCGGATTTGGCATCGTTTGATTCTGAATCGGTTGAGCCTGAAGCTACACGTGAAAATCCTTTTGCTCTGTTAGCTCAGCTTAAGGGGCGCGCTTAAGTCTTTGCAGGCTTGCAATGCTTAATTGTTTAATTTTTATTACATAACTAGTTTTACCAGGAGAAAGAAATGGCTGTTCAACAAAACAAAAAGACCCCTTCAAAACGTGGTATGCGTCGTTCTCATGATGCGTTAAACGGTCCGGCAATTAGCGTTGATGCGACTTCAGGTGAAGTGCATCGCCGTCACCATGTGACAGCTGACGGATACTACAAAGGTAAGAAAGTCGTTCAAGATAAGGTTTAAGTTATCTTGGATATTACGCTTTCTGTCGATGCAATGGGCGGTGATCACGGAGTGAAAGTCACCGTTCCTGCGGTAATCGAGGCTTTAAAAACATTTAAAGATCTTCGGATTATTATGGTGGGCGATGAAGTTGCAATCCGTGAGCAACTCAGCGCGCATCACTTTTCCTGCGAGAGATTGACCATTCATCCTGCTTCACAAGTGGTTGAAATGGATGACTTGCCATCTCATGCCTTGCGCAACAAAAAAGCCTCATCGATGCGCCTTGCACTCAATTTGGTTAAAGAGAATGAAGCTCAAGCCTGTGTCAGCGCCGGTAATACGGGTGCACTTATGGCTATGGCTAAATTTGTACTAAAAACCCTTCCAGGTGTTTATCGTCCTGCGATTTGTACCAGTATGCCGACAATCAAAGGCCATGTTCATGTGCTCGACTTAGGTGCAAACGTCGGTGCAGATGGTGAAAGCTTGGCACAGTTTGCAATTATGGGGTCGGTGTTGGTTAGTGCGTTGGATAATAATCCTTCGCCCAGCGTTGGCTTGCTTAATATTGGTCAAGAAGAAATGAAGGGCCATGATCGCATTAAGTTGGCGCAACAAATATTACGCCAAACAGACATTAATTATATTGGTTATGTTGAAGGTGATGATATTTTTAAAGGCACGGCCGATGTCGTTGCTTGTGATGGTTTTGATGGCAATATCGCTCTTAAAGCCAGTGAAGGCGTGGCGAAAATGATTTCGTACTATCTTAAACAGGCATTTAATCGTAACGCGCTAACGAAATTGGTTGGATTGCTGAGCTTGCCGGTGCTAAAAATGTTTAAGCAAAAGATTGATCCACGTCGATACAATGGTGCGTCTTTTTTAGGCTTGCAAAAAATTGTCGTCAAAAGTCACGGTGGTGCAGATAGCTTTGCGTTTTATCATGCCTTGGTGCAAGCGCGTTTAGAAGTGCTAAACAACGTTCCCGAGCGCATTCAGAGTGAATTGGCGAAACTTCTCGAACAGCCTCGCTAATTTCTTTATAGGTAAGTGTTGAGTAGATGACTGCGAAAATATATAGCAAAATTATCGGAACCGGAGGCTATCTGCCGGAGAAAATTCTCACCAACGCCGATTTGGAAAACCTAGTCGATACCAGTGATGAATGGATACGAGAGCGAACGGGTATTGAGCAACGACATATCGCAGCTGATGGCCAGACTACTAGCGATTTGGCACTCGGCGCGGCACTGGCAGCGATTGAGCATGCGGCTATCGATAAGCATAGCTTGGATATGATTGTATTAGCGACAACGACCCCGGATAAGATTTTTCCAAGTACCGCGTGTATTTTGCAACAACGATTAGGGATCCATGGTTGTCCAGCTTTTGATATACAAGCTGTGTGTACGGGCTTTGTGTATGCGTTGAGTGTTGCTGATCAGTTTATTAAAACGGGCGCGGCCAAGCGGATTTTGGTCGTGGGGGCGGAAACACTGTCGCGGATTACCAACTGGCAAGATCGTACAAATTGTATTCTTTGGGGCGATGGCGCAGGCGCAGTCATACTAGAGGCTTCCGCAGAAGCCGGTATTCTTTCGACCCATCTTCATGCAGACGGTAAATATGAACACTTACTCCACGTTCCTTCTGGCCCGTCGAAGTTAGCGCAGTCTGATGATATTGCTGAGCGCACGATGGCGATGAAAGGCAATGAAGTGTTCAAAGTTGCCGTAAATACACTCAGTCGTATTGCCAGCGAAACGCTAGAGGCGAACAACCTCGGAAAGGACCAAATTGATTGGTTGGTGCCACATCAGGCCAATTTACGCATTATTAGTGCGACCGCTAAAAAGCTCGACTTAGCCGATGATCAGGTTGTTGTGACGGTGAATAAGCATGGTAATACATCAAGTGCCTCGATTCCGTTGGCATTGGATGAAGCGGTAAAGGATGGGCGCATAAAGCCGGGGCAAACGCTTTTGTTAGAAGCTTTCGGTGGCGGTTTTACGTGGGGTTCCGCGCTCATTCGTTTCTAGTTTTCTTCGCTTTCGAATATTCTAATCACTAACCACAAGAGAATAATATGAAGTTGGCATTGGTTTTTCCCGGACAAGGTTCGCAGTCTATCGGTATGTTGTCAGAATTGGCACAAACTCAACCGTTGGTTAAAACGGTGTACGCTGAAGCATCAGATGTGCTGGGTTATGATTTGTGGGATGTGGTCCAAAACGGCCCGGAAAGTCGCCTAAACCAAACCCATGTCACACAGCCTGCAATGTTAGCGGCTGGTATTGCGGTATATCGCGCTTTAGTGCAGGCCAAACCGGATTTGACTATTGACTATATGGCTGGTCATTCGCTTGGTGAATATAGCGCATTGGTTGCGAGCGAGGTGTTAACGCTTGCACAGGGTATTGCGTTGGTAGCTGAACGAGGTCGCCTTATGCAGGAAGCGGTGGCACCCGGTAAAGGTGCGATGGCAGCCGTATTGGGGCTGGAAGATGAACAGGTTGTCGCCTTGTGTGCCGCAGCTGCCGACGGCGAAGTGGTGGAAGCCGTTAACTTCAATTCCCCAGGCCAGGTGGTGATCGCTGGTCAGGTTGCCGCCGTCAATCGAGCGATGGCCTTGGCTGAGTCTATGGGGGCGAAAAAAGTGGTGCCTTTAGCGGTGAGTGTACCTTCACATTGTGCGTTAATGAAACCGGCTGCGCAGGCATTACAATCCATGCTTGAAGGTTTGACGTTTGCGCAGCCTAAGGTGCCGGTACTACATAACGTTGATGTGCAGTGCTACCATGATGTACAGCAAATTAAACAAGCGTTGATCGAGCAGTTGTATCGCCCGGTGCAATGGGTTAAAACGATTGAAACCATGAAAGCGCAGGGAGTAGAAAAGCTGTATGAGTTAGGGCCGGGCAAGGTTTTAGCAGGCCTGAATCGACGTATAGACCGACGTATGCAGGTTGAATCTATTTATGATTCTGCTACATTAGCGCAAGCCATAGAAGGTTTATAGGAGCTTAAATATGTTATCTGCAAAAATAGCCTTAGTGACGGGTGCCAGCCGGGGAATTGGCAAGGCGATTGCGTTGGATTTGCTGGCGCAAGGTGCTACGGTGATTGGCACGGCCACCTCGGAAACCGGTGCGCAGGCGATTACGGATTATATTGCGCAAGCGGGTGGAGAGGGGCAGGGAATGGCTTTGAATGTAACGGATTCGAGCCAAATCGAGGCATTGATGGAACAGATTGTTAATCTGTTTGGCGCGCCGACAATTTTGGTAAACAATGCTGGGATTACTCGTGACAATCTGTTAATGCGTATGAAAGATGACGAGTGGGATGATATTATCCAAACCAATTTAAACTCGGTTTATCGTATGTCGAAGGCGTGTTTACGCGGCATGATGAAAGCAAAGCAGGGGCGTATTATTAACATTGCTTCGGTTGTTGGTGTAATGGGAAATGCCGGTCAGACAAATTATGCGGCGGCTAAGGCTGGTATTATTGGCTTTAGTAAGTCCTTAGCGCGTGAGGTTGGCTCACGCGGGATTACGGTAAATACCGTCGCGCCGGGGTTTATTGATACGGATATGACACGCGCTTTGCCGCAGGTGCAGCGTGATACATTAATCCAGCAAATCCCGCTGAGCCGTTTGGGTTCGCCAGAAGATATCGCTAAAGCCGTGACTTTTCTTGCCTCTGATGGTGGGGCGTATATTACTGGTCAGACCTTAAATGTGAATGGTGGCATGGTCATGGTTTAAGCCTTTGCGCAAAATGGTTACATATTGTGATAAAAAGCTTGAAAAATTGGTCATGCGGGTACAAAATACATTAAATTTTTTTCATCATTAAAGTAAAAGTTGGAGATTATCCATGAGCAGTATTGAAGATCGCGTTAAAAAAATCGTAGTTGAGCAGCTAGGTGTAGAAGAAGCACTCGTTACACCAGATGCTTCATTTGTTGATGATTTGGGCGCGGACTCACTTGATACAGTTGAGTTGGTAATGGCGTTGGAAGAAGAGTTCGATTGCGAAATTCCAGACGAGGAAGCTGAGAAAATCTCTACCCTTGCACAAGCAGTCGCTTACATCAATGCTAACTTGGAATAATATCCAACAGTTTTAACTAAAAAAGCCGTGAAAACGGCTTTTTTTTTGTACCCAAAACGGACGAGGAGAGGCAATTTGACTAAGCGTCGTGTAGTGATAACCGGTTTAGGTTTATTAAGCCCGTTAGGTTTGAGTGTCGAACAGACTTGGCAGGGTATAAAAGCTGGCAAAAGTGGCATTCGTCCGATTACTAAGTTTGATACGGCTGGTTTTTCGGTGAAGTTTGCTGGTACGCTGCCAGACTTTGATCCAACAGTGTATGTTGCGCCAAAGGATGTCAAAAAAATGGATCCATTTATTCATTATGGTATCGCGGCTGGCGTACAGGCGTTTGATGATGCCGGTTTACAGGTAACAGAGCAGAACGCCACGCGTATTGGTGTGTCTATGGGCTCAGGTATCGGTGGTATTGGCATGATCGAAGCGCAACATAGTGTTTATCAGCAGGGTGGCGCGCGTAAAGTCTCGCCGTTTTTTGTGCCTAGTGCGATTATTAATATGATTTCCGGCCACTTGTCGATTAAATACGGTTTGAAAGGGCCTAATTTAGCCTTGGTTACCGCTTGTGCAACCGGAACACATAGTATTGGTGATGCGGCGCGCTTGATTGAGTATGGCGATGCGGATGTCATGATTGCGGGTGGGGCTGAATACGCGACCACCGAATTGGGGTTGGCTGGTTTTGCCGCGGCACGAGCGCTTTCGACACGCAACGATGACCCACAAGCAGCAAGTCGTCCTTGGGATAAAGATCGTGACGGTTTTGTTTTGGCGGACGGTGCAGGTGCGGTGGTGTTGGAAGAATATGAGCACGCTAAAGCGCGTGGCGCAAAAATCTATGCTGAGGTTTTAGGTTTTGGTTTAAGCGGTGATGCTTATCATATGACCTTGCCGGCTCAAGGCGGCGAAGGCGCGGCGCGCTGTATGACGTTGGCGCTGCGTAATGCCAGGCTGGATAAGGAAAAAATTGGTTATATCAATGCGCATGGCACGTCCACTCCGGCTGGCGATGTGTGTGAAAACGCGGCCGTGAAGTTGGTGTTTGGTGCGCACGCTTATCAGTTAGCGATGAGCTCGACAAAATCGATGATTGGTCATGCCTTAGGTGCAGCTGGCGCGATTGAGGCGATTTTAACGGCCTTGGCGCTGCATGAGCAGGTTCTACCGCCTACTATTAATTTACAGAATCCGGATGAAGGGTGCGATTTGGATTATGTTGCTCATACGGCACGCGACGCTAAAATTGACTATGCGTTATCTAACTCGTTTGGTTTTGGCGGGACTAACGCCACGATTGTGTTGGGCCGTGTTTAGTTCATGTGTAGGCGGTTGATGGTGAGGTGATGGTGTGCAGATAACCGATACTACCGTGGCACAAATTTGGCGTTTGCCTGCTGATAACATTGACTTGTTGGCGTTTCATACGCGTTGGCCTGAGCGTTATCCGCATTTATTGCAAAGTGTGGCTCAGGGGGCGTTAGGTCGTTTCGATATTTTATTTGCCTATCCACAGTCCACTCAGGTGTTATCGCACGTTGAACAAGGTGAGGCGTTTATTCGCCAGTTCGAGCAAACGTTTGCTCGCTTACGTGTGCAAACACCTGCTTGTGACGAATTGGCGGATGTGCCTTTTTACGGTGGTTGGATGGCGTATTTTTCTTATGAATATGCCCAGGTCATCGAGCCTTGCTTGAATCTGCCACCAACTACTCATCCCCTTGCTATATTACAGCGTTTTCCGGCTGCGTTAATCGTTGATCATCATACACAAAGCCTATTGTTGGTGGCCGAATCCGCTTATATCGAGCTACTTTCGCAGATGCAGGCTGATTTGACACAAGTGCGCGCCAGCGAATTGGCGCCTGCAGGTGCGCCGCCTTTGACGATTTTGCAGCGGGCAGAGCAGGATCCGCAACACTACTTGCAGGGCGTGGAAACGATTAAAGACTATATATTGGCTGGGGATGTATTTCAGGTGAATTTATCGCGGCAATGGCAAGTTAGCTTGTCGCCCGATACCGATGCGAGTGCGGTGTATCGACAATTACGCCTACATAACCCAGCGCCGTTTGCTTGCTTAGTACGGTTTGATGATTGGGCGATTGTCAGTTCTTCACCGGAGCGTTTAGTGCGTTATCGTGCACCCTGGGTTGAAACGCGCCCGATTGCGGGTACGCGCAAGCGCAGTGCATCGGTACAACAGGATTTGGCGTTGATTGATGAGTTGATTGCGCATCCGAAAGAGCGCGCAGAGCATATTATGCTTATTGATTTAGAACGTAATGATTTGGGGCGTATTTGCCAACCCGGAAGCGTTGAGGTGAATGAGTTAATGGTGGTTGAAAGCTACGAACACGTGCACCACATTGTGTCCAATGTGCGCGGGCGCTTGCAGGCGGGTTTGACTCCTCTTCAGGTAATTCATGCGCTATTTCCGGGGGGCACAATCACCGGTTGTCCTAAAATTCGTTGTATGCAAATCATCGCTGAGCTTGAACAGGGCGCGCGCGAAGCCTATACCGGTTCGGTTGGGTATATTAACCTCGATGGCTCGATGGATTTTAATATCCTGATTCGCAGTTTTGTGCAGACGGGTTCAACCTTAAGTTTTCGCGCTGGAGCTGGCATTGTGGCTGATTCACAAGCTCCGGCGGAGTTAGAGGAAACGCGGCATAAGGCGCGTGGCTTGTTACGTGCGTTGGGTGAGATAGGTACGTGAATCAGCAGGCCTGGTTAAATGGCGAGCCGATACAGCAGGTATCAGTTTGGGAGCGGGGCTTGTTATATGGTGATGGTTTTTTTACCACCATGCTATGCTATCGCCAACAGTTGATGAACTGGCCTGCGCATTGGGCGCGGATTGAAACCAGCCTTGCGCGTCTTCAGTTTGGTCAGTTGCAACAAGCGGCGCTGCGAGAGCAACTTGTGCCTGTATTAGATGCGGCGCCAAAGCAAGGTGCGGCGATCATTAAACTGTTATTGAGTCGCGGTGTCGGTGGGCGCGGCTATGCTGCCCCGTTGCTTGCCTCTCCCCATTGCATTGCGTATTTACATTCCTTGGCACCAGACCTGCAAATTCAGCCGCACCCTTTACCGCCGTTGAAGGCTTTGCGTGTGCGTTTTTGTCAAACACCCGCGTCACAAAATACGTTTTTGGCTGGTTTAAAACATCTTAATCGTTTGGATAATGTATTGGCGCGCCAAGAGGTTGAGGCAAGCGGCTTTGACGAAGGGTTGATGTGTGATAGTGAACAACGGGTGATTGGTGGCACGCAGGGTAATCTGGTGTTGTTAAACGGTAATCAGGCACTGACGCCAAACTTGAATCGTGCGGGTATTCAAGGTACGTGTTTAAGCCGGTTGCGTGCGTTAGATTTGGGTTTGGAGTGGATTGAAACGGATTTAACGCGCGCGGATTTGGCACGGGCGCAAGTGGCATTTTTATGCAATGCGGTGCGTGGTGTGCAAGCGATCGCATCGCTCGATGGGCGTTGCTTGAACATCGAACCGATTAAACGAATTCAGCAGGCCTGGTGGCGCGACCAGTTTTCGATGATAGGGTGGGGCGAACATGATTGAATCGAAGACAAGGGCATTGCGCTTGATGATTTCGCGCTGGCGTCTCTGGTTTGTTGGTGCACCTAAGCGCTGGTTGGTGTTGGCATTCGCGCCGCTGTTGCTTGTGGTGCTAGTGGGCTTGGTGGTGTTGTCGTACCTTGAACAGCCCATCGCGCCGGATAGCGAACCTCAAGTGGTCGAATTTACACGTGGTGCTTCGGCTACTGCTGTGGCGCAGCGTTTGCATCAAGCTGGACTACTTAAACATCCGCGCGCGTTTGTGTGGTATTTACGCTATCATCAACAGACGCAACGATTACAGTCCGGTGAGTTTTTGATTGATCCGCACTGGACGCCAGCGCAATTAGCCGAGGCCCTGATTCATGGGCGAAATGTGGCGTATCCGTTTACCATTGTGCCGGGGGAAACGTTAGCCCAAATCCGACAACGCTTGGCTCAGCAAACGAAGTTGCAACAGGCGTCGGATCAGCAGGCCTGGTTGAAGCTAGGCCAGCGTTTAGGGATTGGCGATAATTTGGAGGGTTGGTTGTTGCCTGAAACCTATTTGTATCACAAGGGAGAAACTGATGTCATGCTAATCGAGCGGGCGTTGGTGTCGATGAAGCGTTATCTTGATGGGCAATGGACAAACCGTGCACCGGGTTTGCCGCTGAAAACACCTTATGAAGCGTTGATTTTGGCCTCGATTGTGGAAAAAGAAACCGGCGCGGCGCATGAGCGTCAACAAATCGCTGGCGTGTTTATCCGTCGCTTGCAAAAAGGGATGCGTTTGCAAACCGATCCAACGGTGATTTACGGTATGGGGGCGCAGTATCAAGGACATATTGGTCGAGCGGGTTTAGATACGCCGACGCCGTACAATACATATCGGATTCGTGGCTTGCCGCCAACGCCGATTGCGATGCCAAGTCGCGAAGCGATTCGGGCGGCGCTCCACCCTGATGACTCTAATAGCTTGTATTTTGTGGCTAAGGGCGGGGGGGAACATCACTTTTCTGCGACGCTGGAAGAGCATAACCGGGCGGTGAGGCGTTATATTTTAAAACCTAAAGATTAACGCACCTAGCGAGTGATAGGTCAGACGGAGTGAAAAATGTTAGGCAAGTTTATTACCCTTGAAGGCGGCGAGGGCGCGGGTAAATCAACCAATCTCGCTTTTATGGCGCACTATCTGCGTGACCAAGGGGTCGAGGTGGTCACCACGCGTGAACCTGGCGGGACCGAATTGGGCGAGCAAATTCGCGCGATTTTATTGGACTCGCGTCATCAAAATATGACCCCGGAATGTGAGTTGTTGTTAGTGTTTGCCGCGCGTGCTCAGCATATCGCACAAACGATTAAACCGGCGCTGGCAGCAGGAAAGTGGGTGATTTCTGATAGATTTACCGATGCCAGTTATGCTTATCAAGGCGCGGCACGCGAAATGGGGTTTGAGCGCGTGGCCCAAATTGAGCATTGGTTGCAACAGGGGTTCGCGCCGCATTACACGTTTGTGTTGGACTTGCCGATTGAGTTGGGGATGCAGCGTGTTGCTCAGCGTGCAGGTCAAAGTGATCGCTTTGAGCAGCAACAGCACGCTTTTTTCCAGCGTGTGCGCCAAGCATATCTACGGCGTGCGAATGCGCATCCGGCGCGTTATAAGGTGATTGACGCATCCGCTTCTCTGGCGCAAGTGCAAGCGGACTTGCGTCAGGGATTAGATCGGTTATTAACATGATTTATCCTTGGCAGAGTGCGGTTTGGCAACGCTGGTTGAGCCAGCGCGGACGTTATGGTCATGCGTATTTGCTTAGCGGCAGCGCGGGGCTGGGTTTGAGTGAGTGTGCGCGTGAAATGGCGAAAAGCCTGTTTTGCGAACAGCAGAATGCGCCTTGCGCGAAATGTGTTGGCTGTGTTCAATTTGAACATCATACTCATCCTGATTTTGTCGCGCTAGCGGTTGAGGAGGGCAAAAAAGAGATAGGTGTTCTTCAGGTGCGTCAACTGACAGAGCGTTTAATGCAGACCGCGCATCAAGGCGGTTATAAAGTCGCACTCATTCCGCAAGCCGAACAACTTAATGCCTCTGCGTTTAATGCGTTATTAAAGACTTTGGAGGAGCCCCCAGCCAACACCGTGTTGATTTTAACGACGTATCACCTCAGCCGCTTACCGGCTACCTTGGTGAGTCGCTGTCAAAAAATGGCGTTTTATGTGCCTGAGAGTACGCAGTCGCAGCATTGGTTAGCGCAGCACAAGCCTGATCTGGACGAGGCGCTGATTAAGCGTGCGTTGCGTTTAAACTGGGGCGCACCTTTGGCGGCGTTAGCTTGGCTTGAGGCGCAGGCATGGTCAGAAGATCAGCAGTGGCAGGCGGATATTCAAGCGTTGAGCCAAGGCACGCAAACGTTTAGTCAGATCGTGCAAAAGTGGTTGAAGTGGGCGCAACCGCAGGTCGTGTTTAATCAATTTTATTTAACCAGTGTCAATGAAATTCGGCGCGCTGCCTATCAGGGAATACCGGTAAATACCGCATGGTTTCATTTTCAGCAACAAGTGTTGCAAGCTCAGGCTGATTGGTCAAATAATGGCAACAAAGAGCTGGTATTGGAAAGTCTGTGTTGGTTGTTTTTACAGGTTATTGAACAAAAAGCTAGCTTGCCGATGGTTTTTTCAGGCACAGAGATAAGAGGGGATTGGGCATGATTGTCGATACGCATTGCCATTTAAATATTCTGCCCAGAGATCAGGTAGGCACGGCGGCGCACGTGGTGGCGCAAGCGAAGGAGTTGGGCGTGGATCGGATGATGTGCGTTGCGATTGAGCCCGCTAACTGGGCGCAGGTGATTGCGCTGACAGAGCAGTTTGAAGGCGTTTATGCCAGTATCGGTATTCATCCTTGCAGTGGCCCAGAGGTTGTGGCGACCGATGCGCAGATTATCGCTGCCGCCTCGCACCCTAAAGTCTTGGCGATAGGCGAAGTAGGATTGGATTATTTTCATCAACATCCCGATAAGCACGATTTAAGTTACCAGTCTGAGCGCTTTCGCCAACATATTCGTATCGCAAAACAACTTCATAAACCCTTAGTGATACATACGCGTGCGTCGACACCGGAGGTGTTGCAGATTTTACGTGAAGAGCAAGCGCAAAGTGTGGGTGGGATTATGCACTGTTTTGTCGAGGATTTGGCGACCGCACAACAAGCGATTGAGCTAGGGTTTTATATTTCTTTCTCCGGTATTGTGACGTTTAAAAATGCAATCGAATTGAAACAAGTAGCGACAGCCTTACCCTTGGATCGGATTTTAGTTGAAACCGATGCCCCTTATTTAGCGCCTGTGCCTTATCGCGGTAAGGTTAATGTCCCCGGTTATACGCGTTATGTTGTCGAAGAGATTGCGCGTTTGCGTGGCCTGAGCTTCGAAGAAACGGCGCGCGCAACCACGGAAAACTTTCAGCGTTTATTTGGATTAAGCGCATGAATTCCACCCCTTTTAGCGCGTCACAATCGACGCAACCGGCTTATAGCTGGCAGCGTATTTTTCAGTTGGTTAAACAACATAAACCGTTATTAATCAAAGCCCATCTGATTGCGATTTTGGCAACGCTGGCGACGGTTCCTTTGCCATTATTATTGCCTTTGCTGGTGGACGAGGTGCTGCTAAATCAACCGGCCTGGATTGTCGCCAGTCTACAAACAATCGCCCCCGAATCTTGGTATTCGCCAATCTATTACATTGTGGCAATTACCTTGCTAACTATTGTATTGCGCGGAATAGGTGTAGCGTTAGGCGTGTGGCAAATGCAACAGTTTACGCTGATTTCAAAGGACGTCACCTATCGTATTCGGCGAGACTTATTAGCCAAGGTACAAGGCGTGTCGATGGCGCAATATGAAACCCTGGGAACCGGTTCGGTGAACGCGACGCTGGTTAATGATGTTAATACTATTGACCAGTTTTTAGGCACAACCGTTGGAAAGCTTATTATTGCGCTATTGAGCTTGGTGGGGATGACGTTAATTTTGCTTTGGCTGCACTGGCAACTAGCCGTATTTATTTTATTAATGAATCCGATTGTGGTGTATTTCACCATGCGAATGGGACGCAAGGTAAAGACATTAAAGCGTGATGAAAACAGTGCATTAGATGCTTTTCAACAAGCATTAACCGAAACCTTAGATGCGTTAATTCAAGTGCGCGCGGCGAATCAGGATAAGCCCTTTTTCGACCGTATTCGTTCGCGTGCGCAGGAGGTTAAGCAGCATTCACAAGCGTATACTTGGAAAAGTGATGCGGCTAGTCGGCTGTCGTTTTTGATTTTTTTGGTTGGTTTTGATGTCTTTCGCGGTGTAAGTATGTTAATGGTGGTGCTGTCTGATTTGAGTATTGGGCAGATGATGGCGGTGTTCGGTTATTTGTGGTTTATGATGGGACCGGTACAAGAATTATTGGCGATTCAATATAGCTATAACGCCGCCAGCGCTGGTTTGCAACGTATTAATAGTGTACTTGACCTGCGACAAGAGCCACAGTATCCGGCTAAAGTTCATCCCTTCGATAATGAAAAACCGGTTTCGTTGCGGGTTGAAAATCTCGTGTTTCACTACCCCGGCAAAGACGTCAAGGTGTTGGATGGTCTAAGCTTTGAGATAAAGGCGGGCGAAAAGCTTGCCTTGGTGGGAGCCAGTGGAGGGGGTAAAACGACGCTGGTGCAGATGCTGCTCGGGTTTTATAAACCCGATAGCGGAGAGATTTACTATAACGGTTATTCGATTGAGCACATTGGCTATGAGCGGGTACGCGAGCAAGTTGCCACGGTGCTACAAACGCCGATGTTGTTTAATAACACCTTGCGCTTTAACCTTACCCTTGATCGCGCGTTAAGCGATGAAGCCTGTTGGCAGGCATTAGCTATGGCGCAAATGGCCGATACGGTGCGTGCGCTGCCGCAACAGTTAGATGCGCAGCTGGGGCGTAATGGGATTAAATTGTCCGGTGGTCAGCGCCAACGTCTAGCGATTGCGCGCATGATTTTACAGAACCCGAAAGTGGTGATTATGGATGAAGCAACGTCCGCTTTAGATATGGAAACCGAGCGCAAGCTGTATGAAGATTTGGCGCCGTTTTTTGCCGGGCGGACGACCTTGATTGTGGCGCATCGTTTAAGTTCGATTCGACAAGCCGACCGAATTTTGGTGTTTGAAGACGGGCGCATTATTGAAAGTGGTGATCACGAGGGATTGTTGCAACGACAAGGTACCTATCACCGCCTATATCGTTAAGTCTTATTTTTTTATTCGTTGAATTCAATAAAGTGTGTTTAGCAGGCCTGCTAAATGCACTTTATGTGTTTTAGGTGCTTTTACCTTATGTCCGCAAATTTCGAGGTTTTTGTGCCTTATTTGTCTATTTTGTTGAATTTATTCTTTATTGTTTATTGTTGCCCTAGTTGTTAACTGTTTGTTTAATATAGGGAATTTTCTTTTCATAATTTGCATTAATCCATGGTTAAAAAGTGTTGATTGGTTTATAAGCGCTTAATTCACTACATTTATAAGGCTAAAAACTGACCCATCTGAATGCGAGCGCCTCGATTAACCTCGCAGAATATTATTTATTCGAGGTGCTTACTATGTTGAAAAGGAACGAGTGCGATGAAATCGGTTATCCAGTTTATTGTAATGACAGGTGTAATGGCGTTAGCGTTGGCAGTGCAAGCGGCAAAAGTGTCTCCGACCGAAGTGCAAGGGGCGAAAACGGTCAACGCGGAGCAGGTTAAAGCCTTGTGGATGCAAGGAGTGTTGTGTATCGACCCGCGCAGTAAAGCCGATTGGGAAGCCGGGCGTATTCCCGGCGCACTCCATATGATGAGCAAAAGCGAAGCTTACCAAGCGCAAACCGTTTTGCGTGAAACCGGCGGACGTTATGATGCACCGATTGTGTCTTATTGTAATGCCGAAAGTTGCTTGCGTGCCGCCGATTTAGCGCGCGATTTGGTCAGCTGGGGGTTTACCAATGTGCATTACTTTCGCGATGGTTTTCCCGCCTGGAAAAATGCGAAATATCCTTATGAGTGATTGTTTTGGGTTTCAGCTGAATCAGCTTTTCTTTTAATCTAAGGTTAACAACTATGTTTTTTAATTCGGTTAAACGTAAATTGGCGTTGTTTAGCGGCGCGTCTATTTTGGTTACGCTCGCGATTTTGTTATTAGTGTTTAACGGTATTTTGAACCAAAAACAAACCCAAGTTCTCAGCGCGCTGTCTAGCAAGGCGGCGTCGGTTTCCACCGGATTATTTACCCATGCTGTATCGAAGATGGAAGAGAATATTATCTTTACCACGCGCGATGCACGCCTAATCGAAGGCATATTAAAAGACGACAAGGATTTAATTCGACAGCGTATTTTTCCAACCGGCAACCGTTTAGAAGCCACCGATGTCGTCACTAACTTACGCTTACTGGGATTGGATGGGCGAGTGCTTTATACCCGTGATGCTAACGAAACGGGTGTGTATGCGCTGCAGTTGGCGCAAGATGCCGTGCGCGATATGGCGATAGTGAGTGGAGTCGAGCGTGTCGGCGAAGCCGAGCCGGAAGTGCATTTGGTGTTCCCACTAACTCAGCGCGGCAAGCCGATTGCGGTGATTGATATGGCGCTGAAAGTATCAAAAGCCCTCGCCGTGTTTGGTGACATTAGCCAAAGTGAATGGGCTTTGTTTGATGTGAATCGCCAGCTGATCGCACATACATCGGACACGCTAGTTGAGTTTGTATCAACAAAACAGCTTAATATCAGCGATTATGGTATTTATCGAATGAGCCGTAATAACCACGAGTTTAATCTTGTCACTCAGCCACTGTTTGACTATAAAAACAAGGTTGTGGCCTATTTTGTGACCGCATCGGATGATACACAAACCTATCATAGCAGTGATGCACAATTTCTATTTGGTATGATCGCCGTCGGCGTATGGCTCGCGATAGTGTTGTGGTTGACGTGGCTCATTTTGACGCGTTCGATCACGCCGTTGGAGCAAATGCGTCGCGTTGTCGCGCGTATTCGTCAAGAAGGCGATTTTAGCGTGCGGATTCCGGTTAAAGGGCAAGACGAAATCGCCAATTCCGCGCGTGATATTAATGAATTAATTGCCTTGATGCAAAAAGCCTTGCAAGAAAGTAATTCGGTGATGCACGCGGTGGCCGAAGGTGATTTTACTCGTCGTATGCAAAGCGATTGGCATGGTGATTTAGCCGAGTTGAAAGAAGCCGTTAATCAATCTACCCGAAGTGTCGATACGACCATGCGCGAGCTAATGAACGTGGTCAAAGCGCTGCATCAAGGCGATTTTAGTATTCGCATGAGCCAAAAAGTTAATCCAGAGGTGCGCCAGCAGGTAGATAATGCAATGGAAGTGATGCACCTAACGATTGAAGATGTCAATCGGGTGCTAGCTTGTATGGCAAAAGGTGACTTTAGTCAGCGAGTCACGGTGAAGGCCTTTGGTGATTTGAAATTGCTTGCTGATGGTGTTAATGGCCGCGTTGAGCAAACCTCCGCTGCCTTGAGCGAAATCGAAGGTGTGGCGCAAGCCTTAGCGAAAGGCGACTTGACACAATCCATTCAAACGCGCTATGAGGGCCAATTTGGCTCGTTAGCCAGTCAGCTTAATGAGTCGATTGCTAATATTGCACAGCTTATTTCTCAAACCTCGCAGGGCGTGCATAGTTTATTGCAAAATGTCGATCAAATATACCAAGGCAGTCAAGACTTAAACGCACGCACACAGCGCCAAGCCGCTTCTTTGGAGCAAACCACCTCCACCATGGCCACCATTACCGGTGCGGTGAAACAAACCACCGATAATGCGCGCTCAGCAAACCAGCTTTCTGCCGGTTCTCGCACACAGGCAGAGGAGGGCGCGAAAGTGATGCGTAGCACCATCGAATCTATGGCTGATATCCGTGATGCCAGCCATAAAATTGAAGAAATCATTAGTTTGATTGACAGCATTGCCTTCCAAACGAATCTATTAGCGTTAAACGCTGCCGTAGAAGCAGCGCGCGCTGGGGAACATGGACGCGGCTTTGCGGTCGTCGCCGGAGAAGTACGTAATCTTGCCGGAAAGTCGGCTGAGGCTGCGCGTGATATAAAAGGCCTGATTGAAAACGCTGTCGAAGCAATAGGGCAAGGGACCCAGCGCGCAGAACAGTCAGATCAGGCATTGCAAGGGATTACCGAAAGCATTCGTAAGGTGAGTGATATTGTGGCTGAGATTACCGCCGCTTCCGATGAGCAAGCAGCCTCAATCGCACAAATTAGCCATGCGGTGAGTGACATTGATAGCGTGACCCAGCAAAACGCCGCCTTAGTCGAGCAAACCACTGCCGCCGCCGAGTCAATGCGCGATGCGGCACAAGAGTTAGAGCAACTTATACAACGTTTTAAAGTGTAGGAGAGAGCAATGAAAAAATGGATATGGCTACTGGCGCTGTCAAGCTGGGTTGTAACTACATCAGCGATGGCAGAGCGCGCTTTTGTGTTGGCCACGCCGGTGGTGATTTTAATGCCATATGTTTTGCCCAATGCAGGCCTGCTGGAATTGACGCCGACACAACGGCGCGAAGCGATGTTAATCGCCAATCGAATGAACAGTGAACGCGAAGCAAATGATTTAATGGCAAAGGATTTACGCAAAGAATTATGGGAGCTCACATCTGAGCATCGTCCTGAGCAAAAAGAGCAGCAAGAATTGATCGACTTAATAGCGAAAACGGAAAAACGCCGTATTGAGATGAGTGTTGAGTGCGCGAATGGTTTGCGTCAGATTCTTAATGAGCAGCAATGGCAGCTATTAATAGAACTAGCGGCAGACCTTCAAAACCAACCCAGTCGCTAAAATTAGCTTCGCCAAAAGCTAAGGTTTCGTGATTGTTAAGCAGCGAGTGGTTGATTTATTTTGATTCCAAATATTGACTTGACTAGCGCTAAGTTTATCCATCACAGTCAGAGAAATCTTATCCCACGGCATTAAAATGCAATAAAAAGGGGCGCCCCCCTTTTAAGCATTATGAGTTGATCGTCCAAGCACTACCGAGCTGTAGCGGCTTAAGGAGAATAACCTACGAATAGTCTATTTACCCTCGTCTTTGGATTGTGCAACTTGCAGCGTGTTTTCAAGCAGGGTGGCAATCGTCATCGGACCAACACCGCCCGGAACAGGCGTAATCCAGCTTGCGCGTTCCTTCGCTATATCAAACTCAACATCGCCGCATAGGCGGCCATCGTCGAGGCGATTAATACCCACGTCAATCACAATCGCCCCCGGCTTAACCCACTCGCCTTTTACCATATTTGGAATACCAACTCCTACCACGACTAAGTCGGCCTCACCTACTTTTTTCGCCAAATCTTGCGTAGCACTATGACAAACAGTGACCGTTGCGCGCACGTTAAGTAATTCCAGCATCATCGGCACGCCCACAATATTTGACGCGCCCACGACCACGGCATTTAAGCCCTTCAACGGAATCCCTGTTTTAGCCAGCATCGTCATCACCCCATGTGGCGTGCAAGGCGCCAGTTTAGTCATGCGTGTTGCAAGGCGCCCAACATTATAAGGATGAAATCCGTCCACATCTTTTTTAGGATCAATGCGCTCAATCACCGTTTCGGGATTAATGTGTTTGGGTAAAGGAAGTTGCACCAAAATACCATGTACATCATCACGCCCATTCAACTCATCAATCAAACTCAACAATTCCGCTTGGCTGGTGGTTTCTGCTAAGTCATAAGCAAAATCATTAAAGCCAACTTCTTTGCACGCGTTCTTTTTATTACGAACATAAACTTGCGACGCTGGGTTCGCGCCGACCAAAATCACGGCTAATCCCGGCGCGGTTTTACCTTGCGCCACACGTTGAGCGACGGCTTGTTTAATATGAAGTCTAAGTTCGGCGGCAATCGCCTTACCATCAAGTAGTTGAGCTGACATAAGCGTTTCCTTTCGTTTTCTTTTTAGATACGCGATAAAAAATAACCCAAATATGATACTCTATCTGGCCAAAATCGACCTTGTTAAAACTAGGGCAAAAGCGATTGAAGCGCGTTTAACACTCAAAAAAACGAAAACAAAACCCCGGCAGTGGGGGCACTGGATTTATGAAAAGTTTTTTAAATAACTTTTTAAAAAACTTTTCATAAATCCAGTTGACAGGGTTAAATCGCATCTATACAATACGCGCATCTTGAAACGCAACGCGCTGTAATTCAGCACTTACCCTGTCAAGAGAGTCAAATCGGAGTGTAGCGCAGCCTGGCTAGCGCATCTGTTTTGGGTACAGAGGGTCGGGGGTTCGAATCCCTCCACTCCGACCATATTTCGCTTGTTGATAATATCAGCAAGCAGCCTAGGTTCGAATGAGCGCCCGTAGCTCAACTGGATAGAGCATCGCCCTTCTAAGGCGAGGGTTGCAGGTTCGAGTCCTGCCGGGCGCGCCAATTAAACGCGTCTTTTTCACAATATGGTGGTCGTAGCTCAGTTGGTAGAGCCCAGGATTGTGATTCCTGTTGTCGCGGGTTCGATCCCCGTCGATCACCCCATTTTATTTCTACAAAAACTTCCATATTCATTAAATCTTGCTGATTTAGTTTTGAGCTTGACTTAAATTTTAAGCTTTTATCTCTGTTTCTCTCCATTTTTGACACACCTTTGGTTTGACTGATAATTTTTCTGATCAGTTTGCGTGCGAGAACGTATGCCTATCAATCTAGGCTATAATTCACTTATACTAACTTAGCTTATGTGACGACGAATGGCTGAAATCATCCCGGCATTGAACAGAGAAACCCTGTCTAAAATGACCGCTGGCGAAAAAAGGCTGGCGAACCGCTTAGAAGCGTTTTTAGAAGACGACTACTTAGTCTGGTACGACATTCCGATAGGCAAAAACCGACGTTATCCCGACTTTATCATTCTGCATCCATCGCGCGGATTGTTGTTTCTAGAGGTCAAGGACTGGAGGCTTGACAACATTAAAAGCCTCACCAAAACGCAAGTGAGTCTCTTAACGAATAAAGGCCTCGTTACGCGGCCACATCCACTCGAACAAGCGCGCCAATATACCTATGCGGTTATCGAAAAACTTCAACGCGACCCGGCGCTTATACAGACATTCGGCGATCATCAAGGTAATTTGGTGATGCCTTACGGCTGGGGCGTTGTGTTCACCAATATCACCGAAAAACAAATGCAACAGGCGATGCCAATCGAAGCGGATCGAAATGAAGTGTTACCTGCGCACTTAATGCTATATAAAAATGAAATGACCGAAAACAGCGACGCTGAAGCCTTTCAAGAAAAGCTTTGGGGGATGTTTAAATTTCGCTTTGGCACTAAGCTGACATTGCCTCAAATTGACCGAATTCGTTGGCATTTATTCCCCGAAATTCGTATTACCCACCAGCAACAAGACTTGTTTAACGACGATGCAACCGAGGATGAGCCATCGAAGCCCATCGAGCAAACCTTGCCGGACATCATCAAAATCATGGACCTTCAACAAGAAAAACTTGCACGCAGTTTAGGGGAGGGGCATCGCGTTATCCACGGCGTAGCCGGTTCAGGTAAAACCATGATTTTGGGATACCGATGCTTGTATTTAGCGCAACGGCTGCAAAAGCCAATACTCGTGCTATGTTTTAACATCACCCTTGCCGCCAAATTGCGCAGTTTTATTAGCGAAAAAGGCATACATAGTCAAGTGCAGGTGTACCACTTTCACGACTGGTGTAGTGAACAGTTGCGCACTTATCATGTGGGTGTGGCCGAAGGTGAAGCGCCTTATTACGAGCGGGCTGTTGAAGCGGTGATTAAAGGCGTTGAGCGCGACGAGATTCCGCGCGCGCAGTACGGCGCACTGTTAATAGACGAAGGCCACGACTTCGAAGCCGACTGGTTACGGCTGGTGGTTCAAATGATTGACCCAAGCAGCAATGCGTTACTTTTATTGTACGACGATGCCCAATCCATCTATAGCAATCGAAGCGGCCTCGGCTTTAGCTTATCCAGCGTCGGCATTCAGGCAAAAGGGCGCACCACTGTCCTGCGCTTAAACTACCGCAACACCAAACAAATACTAGAGTTTGCTTACCGTTTCGCCAAACACTATATCAACCCGCAAGATAGCGATGACGACCATATCCCGCTTATCGAACCACAAGCCAGCGGTAATACCGGCCCCGAACCCTTTGTAAAGCGCTTAAATAGCCTTGATGAAGAAATAGACTACGCCATCGGCTGCATTCAAAAATGGCAAAAAGCCGGTGTCGCCTTGAAAGACATCGCTGTTTTATACACCACAAAATACCAAGGACAAAAGCTCGACAAAGCGCTCAAAAACACAGCTATTTCCTATCAATGGTTAGCCGACAAAAAAGCAAAACAAGCCTATAACAGCGAAAAACAAGACGTAGCCGTGCTCACCATTCACAGTAGCAAAGGCCTTGAATTTCAAAGGGTTATCCTGATTGGTGCCGGTTATTTAAATGACGCAGATGACCAGTTGCACAAAAATGCGCGCGTACTCTACGTCGGCATGACACGCGCGCAAGAAGGGCTAGTATTAACCACATCAAAACAAAATCGCTACACCGAGGTCATTGGCGTTTAACCCTAAGCGTTTAACGCCAAGCCCATCTCACACAACCTAAAACCAAAAGCTTTTCATATCTGATAAAACCGCCACCCGCGCATACAATGTGCCCGTTGCGCGTAGTTAGCCAAACGCCGCTTGATGACAAGGCGCTATGACGTATCACCCACTTTTATCAATACCTGGTATCAACAAGGAAAACCGAAATGAAAAAATGGATTATGACCTGTTTACTCGCCTTTCCGTTCATGGTGTTAGCGAACCCTTCACCGTTCGGCCTGACGCTAAACCAAGCCACCGTTGCCGAGTTAAAACAAAAATACAGCGCCAAAATGTTGGGATATAACAAATACAGCGGCGGCGAAGTCTACCAACTCACTCCCGATGAACTCGGCATCGACGGCTTACAAAAAGCAACGGCCATTTTTGACGAAAAAGGCGTATTACAAGGTATTTTGACCGAATTACCTAAACATCGATTTGATCAAATGTACCAACTGCTCAGCGCAAAATATAAGGTGGTGTCATCACAAATACCGTTTGTAGGCAGTAAAACCGTCACCATGCGCGATGGCGAAACCGAAATCACGCTCAATGCACCGCATCTCAGCTTTGAGATGGAAATGAGTTATTTGACGCAAAGCCTGTTGAACAGCTTTAAAGCGACAACATCGCAAGAAGAACAAGCCAAAAAACAGAAAGAAATGAATAACCTTTAACCCAATCGTAAAGCGCCGGTCGGTTTAAGCAAACAAAACCGACCGGCTAAAAAAATCAATAAAATGCCAAAATCTCTTTTAATGCGTTATGGCTGCAGGATTTTGCTTAGCTTTGCCGTCATGCTGCGCGATAAAGAGCAGTATAGGGCGTAACCGCGTTAGCAAATATTGACAATTTTTTCGCCTCAGACTAATCTGCAAAACCTTTATAAACAAAAAATTTCGCGCAAAAGGGATTCGGATGGATAAACACACAACCACGCTATTCTCGCCTTTAATCAGTCTCAAACAAATGCGCTGTGCGCTGGGTCTATTTTGGCTCGACATTCGACACCATTGGTTTTTCTGGCTGACGTTTGCCATCGTGATCGGGGTGTTAGCACACTACACCGGTTTATACTTCTACCTCATTATGCTCCCGCTCACCATCGTCATCGCCCTCATCAAAACCCGCTACTTTCCCGACAGCGAACGGCATAGTGCACAGCGAGAGCTGAAAATTGCGCAGTGTCGCCATGACAGAAACCAAAAGCCGAGCGAACAAGCACAGAGCAAAATGGATGCGCTATAACCTAAATACAAATTACATCAAAACAAAAATGGAGGCCTTATGCCAAGAGTTGCCTTAACCGCCTTGCCCGAGAATAACTTGCAAGCAAGGTTTGAAGTTATCACGCCGATGTTTCTAGGCGATGCCGATCAAAAAGCTACATCCATTCGCCCAACCGCGATTAAAGGCGCTTTGCGCTTTTGGTGGCGGGCAATCAATGCGCATTTGGATCTTAAAGAGTTGGCGGAACAAGAAGCCAAATTGTTTGGTTCCGCTAAACAAGATGTTGGGAGAGGTTGCTTTTCAATTCATGTTACAGAATGTGATGCCATTGGGAGCCCTGATGCGAGTTGGCCAATTAAAGACCCAAATGCGCCTAGCAGCTATTTAGGCTACGGTTTGGTGGGTGATAACCAAAATCCTCACAGAGAAGCGATAAAAGCAGGAATAAAATTTACTGTTGTGCTTCAATTTTCGCCGGATGCGACTCAATCAGATAGACAAGCAATTCAAGTCGCGCTTGAAGCATTTGGTATTTTTGGTTCATTAGGCAGTCGTGCAAGAAGAGGGTTTGGTTCAGTTCAACTGCTCACCTTAAATGATCAGCCATTTATTCAAATGACACCTTCAAACATTCGTGAATGGTTAGGAGCGAACTTAGCATCTAGTCTTAAAGACGCTTCTTCTCTTGGCTTTACAGGCTTTTCAAAAGATAGCCGGTTTGCAATGCCGCATGCAATAAACAATAAAAGCTTTTCAGATTTTAAAAGCTGTCACGCCAGTTTAGGTTTAATTTATAAAAATGCCAGAACTCCCATTAAGCCTACACGGTTGCGCGCCGTTTTTGGGCTGCCACTAAAAAGTGTTAATGAATCTCTTAGAAGAGCGAGCCCGGTGTTCATTAAGGTGATTAAAGACACGCCAAAAACTTATCAAGGTTTGTTTTTGTTTCTGCCAAGTCAATTCCATCCTGAATATACGCAAGCAGATTTTGATTATATAAAGCCTATGCTTAACGAAATAAAAGCGGAGAACTGTATATGACCCACCAATTCCATTTTACGATTGGCCCGGTGCAAGGGTTTGTAGCGCAAGCACGCCGTACCCGCGATTTTTGGGCCGGTTCGTTTATTTTATCCTGGCTCGCCGGGTGCGCGATGGTCGCGACTCGTAATCAAGGTGGAGACATTCAATTCCCCGCACCGGATGAAGACTTTATTACCGCGATTAAAACCGGTACATCCGGTCCCACCCAAGGCACCTTACCCAATCGATTTAAGGCTTTGGTTAATGAATCGTTTAATCCACAGCAGGTCATTGAACAAATAAACCAGGCCTGGTTTGCTTTAGCCGAAGCCGTCTATCAAGCGGATATCGCTGACAAAGCCAATCCCAAGACCCGTGAAATTTGGCAACGCCAAGTCAACGGTTTTTTTGAAATCAGCTGGGTAATGACGCATGTTGAAGATGAGCGTCCGTTGTTGGATATGCGCAAAAACTGGCGTCATCATTTCCCACAAGCCGAATCCGGTCACAAATGCAGCCTGATGGAAGGGTGGCAAGAACTATCCGGTATCGAAGGGTTTTACTCTGAAGATAACAAAAAAAGAAAAGCCTTTTGGCAAAGCATTCAAAACAAAATCCGCACCCGCGATTTAATCGATAGTGAATCGCTGTGTGCCTTGTCGTTTATCAAACGTCGTTTTGCTTATTACTTTGATAAAGTAGAAATCAATGGCTTTCACGGCTGGAAACTTGAGCCGCGCAACGTGCCATCAGTGGCGTTGTTGGCGGCTATGCCGGTATTAAAAACCATTCAGCCCAGTCCTGAGCTCGATGCGTTTAAGCAGGCCTGGTCGGACGTGGGCGGAGAAAAAGGTGAAACCAATAGCCTACCCAAATCCCTAAGAAACAAAACCGATTTGGGTTTAGACGGCATAGCGTGGTTCAGCAACACCTATGAAAATCCAAGTTCTTACGGCTTGAATAAAGACAAGATTAAAACCGCCAAGAAGGCATTAAACGCGCTCTACGAAAACCAAAACCTTAAAGAACCCTCGCCGTTTTACGCCATCTTAATGATGGACGGTGACAGCTTGGGCAAACAAATGTCTGACCCTGTCAAGCAACCACTGATTACCGCCGGTCTGAACACCTTCACTTCCGGTGTGAAAGACATTGTTGACCAACACGACGGTTTTCTAATCTATGCCGGTGGTGATGATGTACTGGCTATTTTACCGTTGGAAAGCGCACTCAGTTGTGCGGTGGCCTTACGTCAATCCTATATCGACAGCTTTTTAGCCATCGAAAAGCACGAGCAACTCACCACCAGTATTTCTGCCGCCGTGATTTTTGCGCATATTAAAACACCGTTAAGCAAAGTCTTGCACGATGCGCATAACGTGCTGGACGATGCGGCAAAAGAGCAAGCCGGACGCGATGCGATTGCGGTGCAAGTGGTTAAACAATCGGGCAAACACCTGTTGTGGGCGCAACCTTGGAAGCACGCACTCGACCAACAAGGCACATTAAAAGTTGAAAAACTGGCGCAAGAATTTGGTGGCAGTTCGACCGACCAAGAATTTGACGGTCAAGCCTTAGAAGCCAGCACCAAATTCTTCTACGGCATACGCGAGTATTTCAATCGTTTGGTTGACCCAAAAGAAGCGTTTAAGAAAGAGGATGCTGATCTGATTGGCGATTTATTAGCGGTGGATTACGTGAAATCCGGCGTAAATAACGTTAAAAAAATAGATGAAGCCAAACAACGCATTCAACCTTTGCTTGAGCAATGCACGCCCTATAAACGTGCAGAAGAAGTGCCTGTCAATCAACTGGCACACGCCAAGACACAGATCATAGGCGCACCGCAAATAGATGCCGCCTTATTGATTCGATTCCTCGCCTTTCATGGCCGTGATATTAGAGGGCAAAACCTATGAGTTCACATTTAACCTGGCGTTTTACGCCGCTGGATACCTGGTTTTTTAAACAAGCCTTAGCCCCCGACAGCTTAGCTGCACAAGAGCTGACCAGCTTATTCCCGCCTAGCCCACGCACTTTAATAGGTGCATTGCGTGCGTCCGTGGGCGAAGCCAATCAAGTCGATTGGCAAGCTTACCGCAAAGGACAGCAACCGCAAATTAACGATAAGATTGGTGCGCCAAATGAGGCCTTGCCACCGAATGCGCAATTTAGCGGGGTAGCGATTAGCCGCAACGGACAACGTTATTATCCCATGCCGCTCAACTGGTTAGCAAAATCTTCGGAACAAGGTCAGCAAAAAGGCTATACGCTTTACAAATTGCTGCCTGATGCCGCGCCAATTCACTGTGACTTGGGTCGTGTTTGTTTACTCAACGTGCCAAAGGACGCGGAAAAAGGCGCTAAGCCCTTAGAGCAAACCTATATTTCAAGCAAGGCGTGGAAACAACTTCAAACCAGTTTGCAAACCACCGTCTTTGTAGCGGACAGCGAATTTCTAAATAAGGATGCGCTGTTTAAAGACGAACCGCGTTTAGGTATCGCCCGCGATAACAATACGCGCAAAACCGAAGATGGCAAACTTTATCAAACCAAGCATCTGCGTTTGGCACAAGGCATCAGTCTTGAAATCGACAGCCAAGGCTGGGAAGTTGAAAACCATCTCAAAACCGTCATGCTCGGCGGTGAAGGACGTTTAGCGCAACTCACTCAACTGACTGCACAAACGCCAGCCTCCATAAATATCCCTGCACAAGCCAAAGGCTTGATTCTGACTTTGATCAGTCCGGCGCATTTTCAACAAGGTTGGATACCAGATGGATTTAGCCAAATGGAGCGCCATGGGCAAACGGTTTGGCAAGGGCAAATTCACGGCATTGAAATGACACTGATTTGTGCGGTCATTGGCAAAGCGCATCGTGAAGGCGGCTGGAATCTCGCGCAACATCAATCGCGCGGCGTTGAAAGCTTGGTGCCTGCGGGCAGTTGCTACTACCTCGAACCGCAAAACACGAGTATTCAGCAGGCCTGGTCAACCCTTAGCGATCCGGCTAACCGCCAAGCCATCGGTCAAGATACAGACATCGGACGCGGACAATTTAACCTAGCCGTTTATTAATTAAGCATTTTGGAGACAACACCATGACACATACTTTATTAGCGCTTTATGCTCAAACCCCGATTCACGCCGGTACCGGTCAAAACACCGTATCCTCGATTGACTTACCGATTCAACGTGAAGGCCATACCGGTTTTCCGTGCATCTATGGCAGCGCGACCAAAGGTGCGATTCGCGCTAAGTTTGAAGGCGAAAATAATGCCAATGTTAAGCGTTTATTTGGCGACGCTGGGGAATCGGGCAATGCAGGTTGTCTAGCGATTACCGACACACGCTTGTTATTGCTGCCGGTACGCTCGCTCACCTCGCATTTTAAATGGGTCACCTGTCCAGCGTTATTGCAGCGTTACAAACAAGATGCCGAACGCATGAACAAAACAGCCCCCGATGTGCCAAAAGTGGAAAAAGATAAAGCACTCGTACATAACGCTACTAAATCGGACTATTTGTATTTAGAGGAATATCGTTTAAATGTGCAAATAGCGGATTTAAACGACTGGATTCAAACACTAGCGGAACTCATGCCTAATGACATGAAGCAAGCCTTGGAAGACCAACTCACGCTGGTTGATGACGACATTTTTGCTTTTTTAGCGCAAAACGCCACCCCCGTTCATGCGCACAACGCGATTGATAACGCTACCAAAACCGTCAAAAGTGGCGCGCTTTGGTGGGAAGAAAGCCTGCCGGCGGATACCTTGCTTTATACCTGTATCCATGCTTTCCAAGGTCGTCAAAAAGACCAACCGGTGGATGCGCAAACCAACCTTGCAGATTTTAAACAAGCCTTTGACGCTAATCCTTACCTACAAATCGGCGGTAACGAAACCGTGGGTATGGGTTTTTGTTTAACCAAACTGGTTTAAGGAGGCACTATGTCGAACTTACAAACGCAAGAACAAAAGCGTGCAAAATATGCACTGGATTGGATTAAACAACAGCAAGGCAAACCCTACGAAACCGAAATCAAAAGCTGGTCGAGTCAATTCCCGATTATGATCCACACCAACGGCTTTGGTCCTGCCTGTGCGTTTTTCAAAAGCCGCCAAAATGTTAAGGGCGCAATAGCGCTTTATGAGCACCTGCAAGAATGGCTAAAGAAAGAGTTTCCTACACTGGTAAAAACTGATCTGATGGATGCCGTGACCACCTGCAACCAACAGCAATACCGCTTATTGCAAGCCGAAGCTCAAGCCTACTTGCAATGGGTAAAGCAACTCGCCAAAGCTTACTTAAAAGGCGACGTAACGGATATGGGAGGTGAGCAATGAGCATCGCACTCTATCAAGGCAATCATCCTAAAGACCTGCATAACACGGGTCACGCCGGTTTATTTTTCCAAAAGTTTTTTGATGGCTTTAACCGTCAATTTAGCGATTTTGAGGATAAAGACCATGCCAAACGCGACTTCCTAGAAAAATTTGCAGGACATCAGGGTAACGAAACCGCACTTAACCAGGCCTGCTTACGCCAAATCGAACTGGTTGAAAAATTGGGCGGACAATGGTTTGTGGTCAGCACCACAGAGGCGAGTGCCTTTGTCACCGGTTTGGGCAATTTACATCCGGTCGAAAACGGCTTTTTATGGCACCACACCCTTGGCACGCCTTATATGCAAGGCTCAGCCATCAAAGGCATTTTACGCAGCTGGCTAGAAATCCATTTGGGGTACGGTGCGCCCGATAGCGGTGATGCGCAACAAGACCTTGTCGATTTACAACGCTATTTTGGCAGTGACCATAAAGACCCAAAGCAACAAAAACTCGACCAACAAGCCGGAAAACTGGTGTTTTTCGATGCCATCCCAATCGACCGTCCAAGGCTTAAAACCGAAGTGATGACACCACACATGGGCAACTATTATGCCCAAGGCGCCAAAAACCCGGGGCAAGCCGACACCATTCCGGCGGATTGGCATAGCCCAACGCCTATACCGTTTTTAGTGGTCGATAAAGCCAGCTTTTTAATCAGCTTTGCGCCACGCATGACGCTACCGGCACAAGACAAACAAAACATCAGCGAAGAATTAAGCGATTTAGCCACAGCTCTTAAAAACGCTCTTGCGCAAATGGGTGCGGGCGCTAAAACTGCTACCGGTTTTGGAAGGCTTTGCGAAAACGAAAAAGCAACGAAAGATTTGTATGGTGATTGGCAAACACAAAAAAATCTGCAAGCTCGCGGCACCATGTCAGCCGAATTAATCATTATTCAAGATGCCTTGGAGGTTATTACTAACAGTTCATCTCAAACATTAATGCCAGGGCAGGCAAATTACATCAAATTTGTTGACCTTGTCAAAAAGACTGAAACATGGTCAATAGAGCATCGTACGGAATTGATGGAAAAAGTTATTAGTAAATGGCTCGAAAAAACCTTCTCGGACAAGAAAAAGCAAAAGGAAAACAAGAAAAAATTTGTTGAAAAACATCCTTGGTTAAAGTTTGATTAACCAAGGATCCTCCCAACCTTTCCGCCTTTAACAGGCCTGGTGGTGGCGCTGCGCTTTCTCGGCGCAGCGAAATTTTTTGACCGCCATTTAAAAGGGGTATGAGATGTTTAAAAAAGCACTTCACAACTCGATATCTAGCAACCTTTTTGCTATATTAAGAACTACAGTTCCTAATTTTAGATAAAAACACGGAAGTATAGATGAAAGAAGTCTTGATTGAACAAAATCCGCATTGGACACAACCCCCCAAAACCTATGCACACCGTGAAGCGCTAGCCAAGCTGGTCAGCTATTTGCCGCTTAAACACATCATCACCATTATCGGAATTCGGCGTTGTGGCAAAAGCACGCTGGCTAAAATGGCGATTAACCATCTAATAGAGCAGGGCACAGCACCGACCAATATTTTGTTTGTGAATCTCGAACAGCCGATTTTTCTTGAATACCGCCATCAGCCCCAGTATTTGCAAACCGTGATCGACACCTATAAAACACTCTGCAACCCCAAAGGGCGTATCTTTGTCATTTTTGATGAAGTGCAGTTTTTTGAAAACTGGCAAGTGTTCGTCAAATCCAAGTATGAAATCGAAGACATCAAATTCATCATCACCGGCTCCAACTCCTCGATGCTCTCAGCAGAAATCAACACGCTGCTCACCGGTCGGACGCTCACCCTTCATTTAACACCGTTTAATTTTCGTGAATTTTTAACCTACAAAGGCATTGCACACGCGACTGAAATCCAGCGCATCCAAAATCGCATTCAAATTGAAATCGCCAAAGAAGAATACCTTAATTGGGGCGGTTTTTATGAAGTGATGGAAACCGATGACCCGATTATCAAAAAAGACCTGCTTAATAGTTATGCCAAAAACATTATCTACCGTGACATCGTGCCGCGCTTTAAAATTCGCCAACCCGAGATTATAGAACGCCTGTTTTATTACTTACTCGGTCAAGCAACGCAAACCCTCAACTATACCGAGCTGGCCAACCTGTTTGAGATGAGCGATAAAAGCATCAAAGAATACATCAGCTACTTTGAGAACGTTTTCCTATTCAAACGTATCGACAATTTCCATACCAAGCCCAAAGAGCGTCTTAAATCCGTCAAAAAACTCTATATTCTCGATAACGGTTTTCTCCAGGTGGCACCGAAAAACAGCCCGGGGCTAGGTCAATCGCTAGAAAATTTAGTATTCTGTCATCTTTACCAAAATAACCCAGCGCTTACTTACCGTAAAGCCCAGTATGAGGTTGATTTTTACAGCCAACAAACCCTCTACCAAGTGGCCTATCAGATCAACCAACCCAAAACCCAGCAACGAGAGCTCAACGCCTTCGCCCACTTCAAGCAACCTAACGATCGTTGCGTGCTGATTACCTACACAGGGTGTGAAATCGAACAAACCCCGCCGGACATTCAAGAGCAAAGCATTGATAATCTACTGCTTGAGGAACACCCATGATCCTCCCATCTTTCCCGCCGTTAACAGGCCTGGTGGTGACGCTGCGCTTTCTACGCGCAGCGGAATTTAACCTTCATCACGAAATGGCGGTGGATGCGTTTTTGCGCCACCTACTCAAACTAGGGGAGGGCTATACCCAACACCTCTCCATTCTCACGCCGGAAAATGGTCGCCTAACCTATCGCCAAGACGACCTATACCGCTTTGCCGTCATCGCCACAGGTCAACCCGACCAAGTCAACCCCATTTGGCAAAAACTCATCATCGGACTGCAAAGCCTACCCGAATCCGCGCCGGTTAAAGACGCGGGTGTGCCACTAAAAGACAATATCGAACTTGTCGCGCTTAACGACCTATTCGACGGCATTCCGCTCAGCAACCCGCAAGGACTCGATGCCTACACCGAAACCCACCTGCTCGAACAAAGCCAAGCCTGGTTTAACCACCTCAAACTTGCCGAACAACCCGCCACGCTCGACTGGTATTGGCAAAGCACCGTGCGCCTACTTAAAGCCGACCACAAAACGCAAAAAACCGAAAAACGCTTTGTGCGCGAAGCCGCCGACCTCACGCCCCAACTGCTTATCACAAGACTCTACCAAACCCTCGCCAGCCTCAGCCAACAATTTGGCGGCCTCATCGAACCCGCCACCACCGAACTGCACCAGGCCTGGTTAAGCCAACAAGCCCAATATATTCACTTTAAAAAAGCTGATCTCTATTGGGTGGACACGCCGTATTTTGGTGCCGACAAACAAGCCAACACCCTCGGCGGCATGGCGGGCACTATCACGCTCGAACTGCTTCCCGGCATCGAACCAGGCCTGCTAAGCCTTATCTTGCTTGGTCAAATGGTCGGTATCGGCCAACGTCGCACATCCGGACTCGGCAAATACCGCCTAGCGCTGCCCAAAACCCCAAGTTTACTGCGTGCGCTCTATCCGGTATCGGTTCAACGCGCGCAAAGCCTGCTCGATTTTGCCCTACAAGAACAACACATCGACCAAGCCATCGCCCAAACCGAACAAAAGCCCAATATCGACAAACTCACCGACAAAACCCACGCCCAAATTCAAAGCGCGCGCGGCCAAATCAAAAAAGGCGACTACAACCCGCCCGCGCTCCAAGGCTTTACCATTCCCAAAAAAGACGGCAGCGAACGCCTGCTCGCCGTCAGCCCGCTTTACGACCGCATTCTGCAAAAAGCCGTCGCCATCGCCTTAACCCCCGGATTGGACGCGCTGATGAGCCAAGGTTCCTACGGCTACCGTAAAGGCCTCAGCCGCCAACAAGTGCGCTACGAAATCCAAAACGCCTACCGCCAAGGTTATCGCTGGGTGTACGAATCCGACATCGAAGCCTTTTTCGACTCCGTCAACCGCGACCAACTCATCAAACGCCTGCAAGCCCTGTTTGGCGCCGACCCCTTATGGCCGCTGCTAGCGAACTGGCTAGGGCAAGATATTCACCACAAAAACACCACCCTCAAACGCCCCAAAGGGCTGCCGCAAGGCTCGCCGCTCAGCCCCTTACTCGCCAACTTTATCCTAGACGACTTTGATTCCGATCTCGAAACCCACGGCTTTAAAATCCTGCGCTTTGCCGACGACTTTATCATTTTGTGCAAAACCCAACACGAAGCCCAACTCGCTGCCGAAGCGGTCAAAACCAGCCTGCTTGATGTCGGCCTCACCCTGAATGCCGACAAAACCCACATAGTCGAACTCAGCCAAGGTTTTCAATTTCTCGGCTACTTATTTCGCGAAGACCACGCCATCGAAATCGGCGGCAGCCAAGCCGATGGCCGCAACAGCTTTGGCGCCAATCAAGCGCCCAAAAACCTACCCGCCTGGCTGGTGAATCTCGGCGACCAAGCCGCGCAGCAGATTGATGACGAAGACGCGCCCAAAAACCAAGTCGGCGAGATAGAAGAGCAGGGCACCCACCTGATTCTCGCCGGCGATGCCCAAATCCTCACCACCGACAACCACAACCTCATCGTCAAAAAAGACGAGATAGTGACCCATAAAATCCCTTGGGAACAACTAGATC
>JAVETW010000063.1:0-15248 GCA_034005865.1 Thiomicrospira sp.
TTAATTAACCCAATCGCTATGGACGAAGGTCTACGCTTCGCGATTCGTGAAGGTGGTCGTACAGTAGGTGCGGGTGTTGTTTCTAAGATTTTGAAATAAATCTTGCAATAAAAAAAGGGGGCTGGTATAGTCCCCTTTTTTTGAATTCATAGGGGTATAGCTCCAATTGGTAGAGCCGCGGATTCCAAATCCGAAGGTTGGGAGTTCGAGTCTCTCTACCCCTGCCATATTCATAACGACCTACATCAGTCGATGTGGGTCGTTTTTTAATTATGTCGATACGGTATGAATAAGAAAACAGAAGTGCAGGAATCTAAAGATTCAAAAAACGCAGTAGATACAATCAAAATGTTTGTTTCTATAGCGATTTTGCTGGGTTCAGTGGTCGCTTATTATGTGTTCTCCGATTGGCATGCAGTTGTTCGTGTGTTGATTGTGCTGCTTGGGGTTGGTGTAGCCGGTTATGTTCTTTATACCACTGCGGTTGGTGCAAGTTGGTTTCGTTATTTGGTTCACACCAAAAAAGAAGTAAGACAAGTCGTTTGGCCCACCAGAAAAGAAACTGCTCAAACCACCTTAATTGTTGTGATTGCCGTCATTATCGTGGGCATTTTTCTCTGGTTAATTGATATGTTTTTTTTGTGGGCGGTAAAATTGCTCACCGGTCAAGGGGGTTGATATGGCAAAAAGATGGTATGTGGTACATGCTTATTCCGGTTATGAGAATAAGGTCAAAGTGGCCATATCAGAATATGCTGAACGTGCAGGCCTGCTAGATTGTTTTGGGCGCATATTAGTACCCTCAGAAGAGGTAGTTGAGATTCGTGACGGGAAAAAACGAACTAGCGAGCGTAAGTTTTTTCCGGGTTATGTTTTAGTTGAAATGGAACTAAATGAAGCTACTTGGCACTTAGTTAAAAGTGTCCCGCAGGTTATGGGTTTTATTGGTGGTACCAGCGACCGTCCGGCTCCAATTAGCCAGCGCGAAGTTGATCGTATACTGCAGCGGGTTGAAGAAAATGTTGATAAGCCGCGCCCGAAAATTATTTATGAGCCCGGTGAGATGGTACGTGTTATCGATGGACCTTTTAATGATTTTGAAGCAGTTGTTGAAGGTGTTGATTACGATAAAAATAAGCTACAGGTGTCTGTGTTGATTTTTGGTCGTTCTACTCCCGTCGAGCTAGAGTTTTCACAGGTTGTTAAAAGCTGATTTTGTTAAACGGGGAGCTTAAAAGCGTTACTACCCAAGTAAGGAGAAAAAAATGGCGAAGAAAGTCGCAGGTTATATTAAATTGCAGATCCCAGCTGGGGCTGCCAATCCTAGTCCACCCGTAGGTCCAGCATTGGGCCAACGTGGTGTCAATATTATGGAGTTCTGTAAGGCATTTAATGCGCAGACGGCTAATGTTGAAAAGGGGTTGCCACTGCCAGTTGTTATCACTGTTTATAGCGATAAAAGCTTTACCTTTATTACCAAAACACCGCCCGCAACCGTGTTGTTAAAGAAAGCGGCTGGTATTCAAAAAGGCAGTCCGATTCCGAACTTGAATAAAGTCGGTAAGGTCAGTCGTAAGCAATTAGAAGAAATTGCAACGACCAAAATGCCTGATCTAAATGCAAACGATTTAGAAACAGCTGTCAATATCATTGCCGGTTCGGCGCGCAGCATGGGCCTAACGGTTGAGGAGTAATAAAGATGGCAAAACTAACTAAAAAACAAAAATTGATTGCAGAGCGTCTAAATAAAGATGCAACCTTAGAAATAATTGCGGCGCTTGATCTTGCCAAGGAATTAGCGACGGCAAAGTTTGATGAAACGATTGATGTCGCGGTAAAGTTAGGTGTTGATCCACGTAAGTCTGATCAGGTTGTACGCGGTGCAACGGTGTTGCCAAACGGTTTGGGAAAAACCATTCGTGTTGCAGTATTTACCGGTGAGTCAAACTGGGAAGCGGCTAAAGCGGCAGGCGCTGATTTCGTTGGTATGGACGATTTAGCAGCTGAAATTAAAAAAGGGATGATGGACTTTGACGTCGTGATTGCTAGTCCAGATGCAATGCGTGTTGTCGGGATGTTGGGCCAAGTATTAGGTCCACGTGGCTTAATGCCAAACCCTAAAACTGGTACCGTAACACCGGACGTCGTCGGCGCAATTAATAATGCAAAAGCAGGTCAGGTTCGCTACCGTGTTGATAAGGCAGGGATTATTCATGCGCCTATCGGTAAGGCATCGTTTGATTCTGAAAAATTAAAAGAGAACTTGGCGGCTTTATTGGAAGACTTAAATAAGGCTAAGCCATCGGCCGCTAAAGGTGTCTACATGAAGAAAGTAATCGTTTCGAGCACAATGGGCCCGGGGATTGCAGTAGACCAAGCAACGATTTAAGCACAGGTAACTGTGTGATGCGAATTGGGTCTCCTATTGTTGTGAGTGCCCATCGCAGACCGTAGGTGAGTGTGCTTTTGCACTCTTAATTTCATGTGATGCCTACGTAGATGAGCGTGTGAGTGGAAACACAAGCACAGATTGGAGGTAGTAATGGCACTTAAACTCGAAGATAAAAAGCTAGTCGTTGAAGAAGTCTCGGCCATCGTGGCTAAGTCTGTTTCAATGGTTGCAGCTGAGTATCGTGGGTTGACAGTGGAGCAAATGACTAACCTTCGCGCTAAAGCGCGTGATAACAACGTTGTTATCCGTGTTGTGAAAAACACTTTGGCATGTAAAGCTATCGCCGGTTCGCCGTTTGAAGATATGGCTTCAACTTTAGTTGGACCTATTGTTTTGGCGTTCTCAACTGAAGAGTTGTCGGCTGCAGCGCGTGTTATGAAAGAGTTTAAAAAAGACAACGATGCGCTAGTTGTGAAGTCGTTATCTATTGGTTCAGGCGTAATGGACGCGAGTCAATTAGATGCAATTGCTGCACTACCAACTTACGAAGAAGCATTGGCGAAGTTAATGTATGTAATGAAGGCACCTGTCGAGAAATTGGCACGTACTCTAGCGGCATACAAAGAAGCCAAGGAAGCGGCGTAATTTATATTACGCTAGTAACAATTTTAGGAGATTTTAAAAATGGCAGTTTCTCAAAACGATATTTTAGAAGCCGTAGCAAATATGACGGTTATGGAAGTTGTTGAGTTAATTTCAGCAATGGAAGAAAAGTTTGGTGTATCAGCCGCTGCAATGGTATCTGCTGGTCCAGCAGTTGCTGCAGAATCAGCCGCTGAAGCTCAAACTGAATTTAACGTAATTCTAACATCTGCTGGCTCTAACAAAGTTGGCGCGATCAAGGTTGTTCGCGGCATTACTGGCTTAGGCTTGAAAGAAGCAAAAGATGCAGTTGAAGGCGTACCAACCGTTCTTAAAGAAGGTGTGTCTAAAGAAGAAGCTGAAGCGATTAAGAAAGAAATCGAAGAAGCTGGTGCACAAGCAGAAATTAAGTAATTTCTGGCTTATCGCTGCTTAAATGCAGAGAGAAATGGCTGGCACGTAAGTGCTGGCCTTTTCTTGTTTTGGTAGTGTGTAAAAGTGTGGTATTCAGTGGAGCTGATAATACAGTTTTATACATTTTAAATAGAATGCTCTATTTATCTTTTTATGACCCGTTTGCCGAGGTGCTCAATGACCTATTCGTTAACTGAAAAGAAACGTATCCGCAAAGATTTTTCTACCCAGTCCTCCATTCTCGATGTGCCTTATTTGCTGTCGTTACAAAAAGGTTCCTATCATGACTTTATTCAAAAAGAGAAAAAACCTTTAGAGCGAGCCTCAGTTGGTTTACATGCGGCTTTTAATTCAGTTTTCCCAATTAAGGGTGTGGCAGGAACGGCTGATTTAGAGTATGTAAGTTATCATCTTGGACAGCCAGAGTTTGATGTAAAAGAGTGTAAGCAGCGCGGTGTTACCTATGCGGCGCCTTTGCGTGTAAAAATGCGTTTGGTTATTTATGATAAGGATGCGCCAGCTGGAAGTCGGCCTGTTAAGGACATTAAAGAACAGGAAGTCTATTTAGGGGATATGCCGTTAATGACGGATAACGGAACCTTTGTTATTAATGGTACTGAGCGTGTTATTGTGACACAGCTACATCGGTCTCCCGGTGTTATATTTGATAGCGATAAAGGCAAATCTCATTCTTCGGGCAAAATTTTATTTAATGCGCGGATTATTCCATACCGTGGTTCTTGGTTGGATTTCGAATTTGATCATAACGACTGTTTATTTACCCGTATTGATCGTCGCCGTAAGTTACCGGTATCAATTCTGTTGCGTGCAATGGGGTACGATAACGAGCAAATTTTAGATATGTTCTTTGATCGCACACGTGTGAAACTGTCTAAAAATAAATTCACGATTGATTATTTGCCCGAGCAATTAAAGGGTCAGGTCGCTGGCTTTGAAATTTCAGCTAAGGGTATTGTGTATGCTCAGGAAGGCACGCGCATTACAGCACGTACCATTAAGCAGATGAATGAGGATGGTATTAAGCAAATCGAGATTCCGGCTGAATATTTGTTAGGTAAAACGGTTGCTAAAAACATTATTGATACTTCTACCGGCGAGCTTTTAGCGATAGCCAATGAGGTGTTAACAGCGGATAAGATTGAAAAAATCTTGGCTACAGGCAAAATCGATTTTGATATTTTGTATATCGATGAGTTATTAAACGGTCCGTATATTTCTGATACTTTAAATTTGGATTCGACAACGAGTCAGCTTGAAGCGCAAATTGAAATTTATCGTATGATGCGCCCAGGCGAGCCTCCAACAAAAGAGTCGTCAGAGGCATTGTTCAACAGTCTGTTCTTTGAAGAAGAGCGCTATGATTTATCTTCTGTAGGTCGTATGAAGTTAAATCGACGTTTAGGGCGCGACAACAACGAAGGTTCATTAGTGCTTGAGCCAATGGATGTGGTCGATGTTATCCGTGAGTTGATTAATATTCGTAACGGGCAAAGTACTGTTGATGATATAGATACCCTTGGTAATCGCCGTATTCGTGCAGTTGGTGAAATGGCTGAGAATGCTTTCCGTGTTGGATTGGTTCGCGTCGAACGCGCAGTCAAGGAAAGGTTAAATAATGCTGAAAGTGAAGGCTTAATGCCTCAGGACTTGATTAACGCTAAACCAGTTTCTGCGGCAATTAAAGAGTTCTTTGGATCCAGCCAGCTTTCTCAGTTTATGGATCAGGTTAATCCGCTTTCGGAGGTAACACATAAACGTCGTGTTTCGGCTCTTGGCCCGGGTGGCTTGACACGCGAGCGGGCCGGCTTCGAAGTTCGTGACGTTCATCCGACGCATTATGGTCGTGTTTGTCCAATCGAAACACCCGAAGGTCCAAACATTGGTTTAATTAACTCATTAGCTGTTTATGCTAAAACTAATGATTATGGCTTTTTAGAAACGCCGTACCGCAAGGTTGTTGATGGCAAAGTGACTGATGAAGTGGTTTACATTTCAGCGATTGACGAAGCGCAATACGTTATTGCTCAGGCGAGTGCAAAGCTTGATGGCAACGGTCAGTTTGTTGATGATCTCATTTCTGCAAGACATCAAAATGAGTTTACGCTGGCGGCATCTAAGGATGTGAATTTAATGGACGTGTCGCCTAAACAAATTGTTTCGGTAGCGGCTGCATTAATTCCGTTCCTTGAACATGACGATGCGAACCGTGCTCTGATGGGTTCAAACATGCAGCGTCAAGCCGTCCCTACGCTAAGAGCTGATAAGCCATTGGTCGGTACAGGCATTGAAAAAACGGTTGCCATTGACTCGGGTGTTACCGTTGTGGCAGAGCGTGGTGGTGAGGTCATGTCATCTGACGCTTCTCGTATTGTGATTCGTGTAAATGATGAAGAGATAACGGATGGTGAGACAGGTGTTGATATTTATAATCTGATCAAGTATCAACGTTCAAATCAAAACACGTGTATTAATCAAAAGCCTATCGTGAAGACCGGGGATATTGTTACTCGTGGTGATGTATTGGCAGATGGCCCTTCAACAGATTTAGGTGAGTTAGCGTTAGGTCAGAATATGCGCGTGGCGTTTATGCCATGGAACGGCTATAACTTCGAAGATTCGATTTTGGTGTCTGAGCGGGTGGTGCAAGAAGATCGCTACACGACAATTCACATTGAGGAGTTCACCTGCTTGGCGCGCGATACCAAGCTTGGTCCAGAAGAAATAACAGCGGATATTCCAAATGTTGGGGAGTCTGCATTATCGCGTTTAGATGATTGCGGTATCGTTTACGTTGGAGCACAAGTTAAGCAAGGTGATATTCTTGTTGGTAAGGTTACGCCAAAAGGCGAGACACAGCTTACGCCTGAAGAAAAACTTCTGCGTGCTATTTTTGGTGAGAAAGCATCGGATGTTAAGGATACTTCTTTACGCGTGTCTAAAGGTATAGAAGGTACGGTTATCGATGTTCAGGTCTTTACACGTGAAGGCGTTAAAAAAGATGCGCGTGCTCAGGCGATTCAGGAAGAAGAGTTGAATCATGTGCGTAAGGACATTGATGAGCAATACAAAATTCTTGAGCTCGATGTGTTTAATCGAATCAAGTCGATGCTCTTTGGTCAGTCGCTAAAAGATGGAACAAAATTGACAGAAGAGTTTGTTGAGCGCATGGAGCCGAGAAAGTATTTTGGTTTAAATGTCGATAATGATGACATCCTACGTCAGCTTGAAATGCTTGAAGCACAGCTCAAATCGAAGCGTAAAGAGTTAAACGAAGCGTTCGAAGAAAAACGTAAAAAGCTAACGCAAGGCGATGACTTAGCGCCTGGTGTTTCAAAAATGGTGAAGGTTTATGTTGCAATCAAGCGTCGTATCCAACCGGGCGATAAAATGGCCGGTCGCCACGGAAATAAAGGGGTTATTTCTCGTATTTGTCCGGTAGAGGATATGCCGTTCGATGAAACCGGACGCCCAGTTGACATTTGCTTAAACCCACTAGGTGTACCATCGCGTATGAACGTTGGCCAGATTCTAGAAACCCATTTAGGTTTGGCGGCACATGGCCTTGGATTAAAAATCGATGCAATGCTAAATAGACAGGTTGATCTTAAAGAAGTGCGTAGTTTCTTGGATAAAGTGTATAACGAAACTCAGGGGCAAAAAGCTGACCTAAATAGTTTGACAGACGATGAGTTGGTCGAGCTAGCGCGTAATTTAAGAAAAGGTGTGCCGATGGCTTCGCCTGTTTTTGATGGAGCAAATGAAGGTCAAATTAAAGCCTTGTTACGCTTAGCTGATTTACCAGAATCGGGTCAAATGCGTTTGTTCGACGGCCGAACAGGGGATGAGTTCGATCGCCCTGTAACGGTAGGGTATATGTATATGTTGAAGTTGAACCACTTGGTTGATGACAAAATGCACGCTCGCTCTACTGGTCCTTACAGCTTAGTAACCCAACAGCCGCTTGGAGGTAAAGCACAGTTTGGTGGCCAGCGCTTCGGAGAAATGGAAGTATGGGCTCTAGAAGCGTACGGTGCGGCATTTACATTGCAAGAAATGTTAACGGTGAAGTCCGATGATTTAAATGGTCGTACTCGGATGTATAAAAACATTGTCGATGGTAATGAGTATATGGAGCCGGGGATGCCTGAGTCATTTAGTGTATTGCGTAAGGAAATTCGTGCGCTGGGTATTGATATTGAGTTGGAGCAAGATTAATGAAAGATTTATTGGGTTTTCTAAAAAAACAGAATGTTTCGAGCGAATTTGACGCGATTAAAGTTTCTCTTGCTTCACCCGAAAAGATACGTTCTTGGTCTTATGGGGAGGTTAAAAAGCCTGAAACGATTAATTATCGTACCTTCAAGCCCGAGCGAGATGGATTATTTTGCGCCAAGATATTTGGACCGATTCGCGATTATGAGTGCTTGTGTGGTAAGTATAAACGTCTTAAGCACCGTGGCGTGATTTGTGAAAAATGTGGTGTCGAGGTAACACAGTCTAAGGTGCGTCGTGAACGCATGGGTCATATCGATCTAGCGACACCGGTAGCTCATATATGGTTTTTAAAATCCCTACCGTCCCGTATTGGTTTAATGCTGGATATGACATTAAAAGAAATTGAGGCGGTATTGTATTTTGAAGCCTTTATGGTTGTTGATCCAGGATTAACTCCGCTAGAACCGTGGCAGCTTCTAACCGAAGAAGAGTATCTCGATGCCTTAGAAGAGCACGGGGACGAATTTGAGGCGCAAATGGGTGCTGAAGCAATTAAGCGTATGTTGCAATCGATTAACTTAGTTGAGGAGGCCGCTAAGTTAAGAGAAGAGGTTGAAACTACAACTTCTGAAACTAAACAGAAGAAAGTATCAAAACGCTTAAAGCTTATTGAGTCGTTTATTGCCTCTGGAAACAAGCCGGAATGGATGGTGTTGGATGTATTGCCTGTACTGCCACCTGAGTTGCGCCCGCTTGTGCCGTTGGATGGTGGGCGTTTCGCTACCTCTGATTTGAATGACTTGTATCGCCGTGTTATCAATCGTAATAACCGCCTAAAGCGTTTGTTAGATTTGACGGCTCCAGACATCATCGTACGTAACGAAAAGCGTATGTTACAAGAGGCGGTCGATTCATTATTAGACAATGGTCGCCGCGGTCGTGCTGTAACCGGTACGAACAAGCGTCAGTTAAAATCGCTTGCCGACATGATTAAAGGTAAGCAGGGTCGTTTCCGTCAAAATCTGTTGGGTAAACGTGTTGATTATTCAGGACGTTCAGTAATCGTGGTGGGTCCGACTCTTAAACTTCATCAATGTGGTTTGCCTAAAAAAATGGCTTTGGAGTTGTTCAAGCCTTTTATTTTTAGTAAGTTACAAAAGCGCGGCTTAGCACCGACCATTAAAGCTGCGAAGAAAATGGTTGAGCAAAGTCTTGCTGAAGTTTGGGATGTTTTGGATGAGGTTATTCGTGAGCATCCAGTGCTACTTAACCGTGCCCCAACACTTCATAGATTGGGTATTCAAGCCTTTGAACCAGTCTTAATTGAAGGAAAGGCGATCAACTTACATCCTTTGGTTTGTTCGGCATTTAACGCTGACTTTGATGGTGATCAGATGGCAGTACACGTACCGTTGTCGTTGGAGGCTCAGCTTGAAGCACGTACGTTAATGATGTCAACGAATAACTTGCTGTCTCCAGCGAACGGCGATCCAATTATTGTGCCGTCGCAAGACGTTGTACTAGGCCTATACTACATAACTCGTGAAAAAATAAATGCGATTGGGGAAGGCAAGGCGTTTTCATCATGGCAAGAAGTGGATCGGGCGTTAAATGCGAAAGCAGTCCATCTGCATACTAAAATTAAGCTTAAAGTCGAAGAGACGGTTGTCGATGGCGATAAGGAAAAAGTCCGTTCTCGTATCGTTGATACGACAGTGGGGCGTGCTTTGCTATGTCGCATCCTGCCGAAGGGGTTGTCGTTTGATTTACTCAACACCTCTCTGACCAAGAAGAATATTAGTAATGTGCTAAACACCTGCTACCGCGTACTTGGCCCAAAAGAAACGGTTATTTTTGCCGACCAGTTAATGTATGCCGGCTTCAAGTGGTCAACAATGGCGGGGTTGTCTTTCTGCTCCGATGATATGTTGATACCTGATGAGAAGGCAGGAATTTTGGATCGTGCTGAAAATCAAGTTAAAGAGATTCAAAACCAATATTCTCAGGGCCTAGTAACAGAAGGTGAGCGCTATAACAAAGTAGTTGATATTTGGTCACACACCAATGAATTAGTTACTAAGGCGATGATGGAAGAGTTGCAATATGACGTTGTAACGACCTCAACTGGAGAGCAAGTTAAGCAAAGTTCATTCAACTCTATTTATATGATGGCGGACTCTGGTGCTCGTGGTTCGGTCGCTCAGATGCGCCAGTTGGGTGGTATGCGCGGTCTGATGGCTAAGCCGGATGGCTCGATTATCGAAACCCCCATTACAGCTAACTTCCGCGAGGGTTTGAACGTACTGCAGTACTTTATTTCTACCCACGGTGCGCGTAAAGGTTTGGCCGATACGGCGCTGAAGACGGCCAACTCAGGTTATCTAACGCGTCGTTTGGTTGATGTGGCGCAAGACGTTGTGGTAACTGAGCACGATTGTGGTACCAATGCAGGCGTGGAAATGACAGCTCATGTTGAGGGTGGAGATGTGATCGAGTCTCTACGTGAACGTATTCTTGGGCGTGTTGTCAGCGAAGATGTGCTTGCGGCAGACGGGAGTTGTATTGTTCCACAGGGTACATTACTTGATGAACGGTTGGTTGCGTTAATTGATACGCACGCGATTGACCGGGTTAAGGTACGTTCAACGATTACGTGTGAGACTAAGTTCGGCGTCTGTCAAAAATGTTATGGTCGTGATTTAGCTCGTGGTCACTTGGTGAATATGGGTGAAGCAGTCGGTGTAATGGCCGCACAATCTATCGGTGAGCCAGGAACACAGCTTACCATGCGTACATTCCACATTGGCGGAACGGCTTCTAAATCGGCCGCGCAAAGTCAGGTGGAAGTGAAATATGAGGGGGTGGTGAAAATCCATAACCTTAAAACGGTTAAGAACTCTGAAAATAAATTAATGGTTACAGCCCGTTCTGGTGAGGTAACTATTTTGGATGATGCAGGTCGTGAAAGAGAGCGTTATAAAATCCCTTACGGCGCCGCACTTGAGGTTGTTGAGGGGCAGCGCTTAACCTCTGGTCAAACCATTGCGACTTGGGACCCTCATACACACCCTGTTATTACTGAGGTAACAGGTAATATTGAATTCGGTAACTTTGAGGGCACGGTTGAAGAACGTGTCGATGAATTAACGGGCTTGGTAACGCGCGTAGTTAAAAGTGCCAAAGAGCGTTCATCATCGTTGAAGGATGCGCGGCCATATATTCGTTTGGTTGATGCGAGCGGAGAAAATATTTGTTTTGCCGGCACGCAGACACCAGCGATTTATTACCTACCTGAAAACTCGATTGTTTTGGTACAGGCAAATGTGCGCGTGGTTGCAGGGGATATTTTGGCACGTATTCCACAAGAGTCTTCGAAAACAAAAGATATCACAGGTGGTTTGCCAAGGGTGGCTGACTTATTTGAAGCGCGCCAGCCGAAAGAGCCCGCCATCATGGCTGAGGTAAGCGGTGTAATTTCTTTTGGCAAAGAAACGAAAGGTAAGCAACGCTTAATTATTACGCAAGACTCAGGTGAGCAATATGAAACCCTGATACCTAAGTGGCGAACCGTTAACGTGTTTGAAGGCGAGCGTGTAGAGCGTGGAGATGTTATTGTTGAAGGGAATTCAAACCCACACGATATTCTTCGTTTGCTTGGTGTTGAGCGTTTGGCTGAATACATTGTCGATGAAGTTCAAGATGTTTATCGTCTACAAGGCGTAAAAATCAACGACAAGCATATAGAGGCAATTATTCGCCAAATGTTACGTAAAGTTGAGGTGCGTTCAGCGGGCGATACTGGTCTGATTAAAGGCGAGCAGACTGAGTATGCACGCGTTCTTCAGCTAAATGAAAAAATGCGTAAAGAAGGGAAGGTGGAAGCATCTTATGAGCGTGTACTGCTAGGTATTACCAAGGCCTCGCTAGCTACAGAGTCGTTCATTTCGGCGGCATCATTCCAAGAAACCACTCGTGTATTGACGGAGGCTGCCGTAAGCGGCAAGCGCGATACGTTAGTAGGGTTGAAGGAAAACGTTATCGTTGGTCGCTTAATTCCTGCGGGTACCGGTTTTGCGTATCATCAGGCTCGTAAGCGGGCTACAGATATTATAGATGGTGAGTTAAGAGCCTTTATCCAAAACGATTACGAAGAAGTTGTTAGTGAGGATATTCTTGACGAGATGCCAGTTGTAGATGATCGCATTTTGGAAACTGAAGAAACAGAAGCATAAATATTCAGAATTCAATAGGTTAAACTTGACAACTTAAATTAACCTCACTAAAATTCTGAAACCTTAACTGCGGGAGGACCTGTCTTCTCGCAGTTTGTTTTTAGGTAATGAGAAATCTCAAATTTTGGAGAAGATTTAATGGCTACAATAAACCAGTTGGTTCGTAAGCCGCGTAAAGACAAAGTTAAAAAGTCTAACGTACCTGCTTTGGAGTCGTGTCCACAGCGTCGTGGTGTATGTACGCGTGTTTATACCACTACCCCTAAAAAGCCTAACTCAGCCTTGCGTAAAGTTGCGCGTGTTCGTTTAACAAATGGTTTTGAAGTAACCTCCTATATTGGTGGTGAGGGTCATAACTTGCAGGAACACTCCGTGATTTTGATTCGCGGTGGGCGTGTTAAGGATTTGCCTGGTGTGCGTTATCATACAGTTCGTGGAGCATTAGACTGCTCGGGTGTAAATGAGCGTAAACAAGGTCGTTCTAAGTACGGTGCTAAGCGTCCAAAAGGTAAGTAAGCCTTTTAACATACGCTAGCCTAATTTAATTGCTTTATACCGGAAGAGTTAAGAATGGCAAGAAGAAGAGAGATACCAAAAAGATTGGTGTTACCCGATCCTAAGTTTGGTGATGTAACGTTAACTAAGTTTGTTAACATGATTATGGTGAGCGGCAAAAAAGCTGTTGCTGAAAAGATTGTTTATGATGCGCTTGATAAAGTGGTTGAGCGTCGTAAGGGTGGTGACCATGCAGGCCTGCTAAAAGAAGCATTAGATAACGTGGGGCCGCTTGTAGAGGTTAAGTCACGCCGTGTTGGTGGTGCAACCTATCAGGTGCCTGTTGAAGTGCGTCCAGAAAGAAAATTAGCGCTATCAATGCGCTGGATCGTTGAGGCTGCACGTAAGCGGAGTGAAAAGGGCATGATGTTGCGTTTAGCAGGTGAGCTAAACGATGCTCTTGAAAACCGTGGTGCGGCAATCAAGAAGAAAGAAGATACCCATAGAATGGCTGAAGCTAACAAGGCCTTCTCTCATTTCCGTTGGTAATATCCTCAAGGGCCCTGACGGGCCTTTATTGTTTTTAACATTGAATTATAAAAGGTTAATAAAGTGGCACGTCAAACCCCTTTAGAGCGTTATCGCAACATAGGCATCATGGCACACATTGATGCTGGTAAAACGACAACAACTGAGCGTATTCTTTTTTACACCGGTCGTTCGCACAAAATTGGTGAAGTGCATGAAGGTGCGGCTACCATGGACTGGATGGAGCAAGAGCAAGAGCGCGGTATTACTATTACTTCGGCAGCAACCACGGCGTTTTGGAGTGGTATGGCGCAACAATTTCCTCAGCACCGCATTAACGTAATCGATACCCCGGGGCATGTAGACTTCACGATCGAAGTTGAGCGTTCATTGCGAGTGCTCGATGGAGCGGTGACTGCTTTGTGCTCGGTGGGCGGTGTTCAGCCGCAAACTGAAACGGTTTGGCGTCAAGGTAATAAATACAAAGTACCTAGAATGGGCTATGTCAACAAAATGGATCGCGCAGGTGCAAACTTCTTGCGCGTAGTTGAGCAAATGAAAACCCGTTTAGGGGCGAATGCTGTTGTTATGCAGTTACCTATTGGGGCGGAAGATAGCTTTAAAGGGGTTGTGGACCTTGTTAAGATGAAAGCCATCCATTGGGATGCGGCAAACCAGGGTATGCAGTTTACCTATGAAGATATTCCAGCTGATATGCAAGCTGAGTGCGACAAATATCATGAAATGATTATTGAAGCAGCTGCTGAAGCTAATGAAGAGTTCATGGATCAGTACCTCAATGAAGGTACCTTAACTGAAGATCAGATTAAAGCTGGTATCCGTGCTCGCTGTATTGCTAATGAAATTGTTCCTATGTTTTGTGGTTCAAGCTTCAAAAATATGGGTGTACAAGCTTTATTGGATGCCGTGATCGAGTATTTCCCTTCGCCTGTAGATGTTCCTGCTATTGAGGGTGAACTTGAAGATGGTGAAAAAGCGGTGCGTAAATCATCAGATGAAGAACCGTTTGCAGCGTTGGCATTTAAAATGATGAACGACCCATATGTGGGCAACCTGACCTTTGTTCGTGTTTATTCTGGTGTTTTGAATTCTGGTGATGCTGTATATAACCCAGTTAAAGGCAAGCGCGAGCGTGCGGGTCGTCTTATTCAAATGCATGCCAATTCACGTGAGGAAATTAAAGAGTTGCGCGCGGGTGACATTGGCTGTGTCGTCGGTCTTAAAGATGTAACTACTGGGGATACCCTGTGTGATTTAGATAATAAAATTACCCTTGAGCGTATGGATTTTCCAGAGCCTGTTATTTCTATTGCGATTGAGCCTAAAACTAAAGCCGATCAAGAGAAAATGGGCATTGCTCTAGGCAAGTTAGCTGCTGAAGATCCATCTTTCCGTGTACGTACAGATGAAGAGACTGGTCAAACCATTATTTCTGGTATGGGTGAGTTGCATCTCGACATTATCGTAGATCGTATGAAGCGCGAATTTAACGTTGAGGCTAACGTAGGTGCGCCACAAGTTTCATACCGCGAAACAATTAAGCAACCTGTTGAAGCTGAAGGTAAATTTGTTCGCCAATCTGGTGGTCGTGGTCAGTACGGACATGTGGTATTCAAAATTGAGCCGCAAGAACCGGGTACAGGGTTTACTTTTGTCAACGAAATCGTTGGTGGTGTGGTGCCGCGTGAATATGTCCCAGCTATTGAGAAAGGCGCAAAAGAGCAGCTTGAGAATGGTGTAATTGCAGGCTACCCTGTTGTCGACGTAAAGGTAACCGTTTTCGATGGTTCATATCATGATGTTGACTCGAACGAAATGGCGTTTAAAGTTGCGTCGATGATGGGTATTAAAAACGGCGTAGAGAAAGCTAAGCCTGTTATTCTTGAGCCTATCATGGCTGTTGAGGTTATTACACCGGAAGAGTATATGGGTGATGTAATGGGTGACTTGAACAGACGTCGTGGTATGATTCAAGGCATGGAAGATACGCCATCAGGTAAAGAGTTAAAGGCGGAAGTGCCTTTATCTGAAATGTTTGGTTATGCAACGAATGTACGCTCTTTATCGCAGGGTCGTGCAAGCTACACTATGGTGTTCTCGAAGTATGCGGAAGCACCTTCTTCTGTGCAAGAAGAAATCATAGCAAAAGCAAAAAAAGGTTCTTAATTTAATTTTAGAGGGTTTTAAAAATGGCAAAAGCAAAGTTTGAACGTACGAAGCCGCATGTGAACGTAGGCACGATTGGTCACGTTGACCATGGTAAAACTACATTGACAGCGGCGCTAACC
>JAVETW010000111.1:0-3634 GCA_034005865.1 Thiomicrospira sp.
GCGCGAAACTTCCGACGACAGTGACGCCACCTTTGAAGAAAACGGCCTCAACGCCGGTGTGGCCTGGAAGATGCCCCGCATCAAAAAACGCTACCACAGCCTTTCGCTCGATGTGGTGCTTTACGACACCTTTTATCAAACAGATAAGCCTGTGCAAATCGACCCGCTGCATGCCGGCCGTGTGGATCATAACTTGCGCATTTATCTAAACTATTACCTAAGCGTGTCGAAGAACTTTAAATTCAAAGCCTACTACAACTGGTATGGCCGCGATTCGGGCACTACCTCCAAACTTAACGAAACCTACGTTTCCGACGAAAAAGACTACCGCCAGAACCAGGTGGGAATAGAGCTGATTTATAAATTTGATATTTTAAAATAAAACAATAATAGCTGATGAAAACAAAACCATTGTACCTGATACTACTACTGCTGACTGGCCTGGCGATAAGCTGCGGCAAACCCAAAGATGCCGAAGTGTTGGAACCCGAAACCCCTGAAACCGGTGGCTACACCGTGGTTTCGCGCTACACTACACCTGCTTATGCGCAGGATGTTGCGCTCAACGATACGCTGCTGTATGTGGCGCAGGGCGAAGGCGGACTGCTGATTCTGAATGTTTCTGACCCCGCCAATCCGCAGCAGGTATCCATTACCACTGAAAACGTGCGTGGGTATTCCTTAAAGGTGGCCTACCGCGACAGCGCCGTTTATCTGGCTGCCGGTTCTTTTGGCGTCACCGCCATCAATGCGGCTGATCCTTACAACCCTTACGTAACGGTCTATAATCTACAAATGAAGCCTGCCCGCGACATACATCTGATGGGCGACTACATGTTTACGCCCATCAGTGAGCTGGGTGTTAAATTTGCTGCCATCGACTTCCCGATACAGCCCGACGTGCGTGCCGGAATAGAAACTTCGGGCTATGCCTACGGCTGCACCACTACCGCCGACAGCAGTTTCCTGGTGGTGGCCTGCGGCGAAATGGGAATTTCGGTGTTTGATATTTCCGATTTTCAAAACGGGCTGGGCAACTACGAGCGCGTCAACTGGTGCAATACGCCCGGCTACGCACAGTCGGTGGCTTTGTCGAACGACGACAAATATGCTTTTGTGGCTTGTGGCATCGAAGGCCTTTATATCATCGACATTTCCGACACCACCAACTACCACATTGTGGGCAGCTTCGATTACAACGGCTACATAAAATCGCTGGTGTACCGCGACGGACTGGTGTATCTGGCGGCCGAGCTTTACGGTTTGCAAATCGTCGATGTTTCCGATGTAACCGCTCCACGCCTTATCGGGCGGATCGAAAGCTCTTATGCCCTTGATATGGACATGGACGACCATTACATTTATGTGGCCGACGAAGTGGAAGGAATCATCGTTATCGCAAAACCCGGTGTTATTATCGCCAACTAAACCGACTAATAGAACCTCACTGCGCTGATCGAAAAAACAATGTAATCTTTTGGTTGCAATCTAATTTTTGAATCTTAGTAGCTTTGATTTTAACAAATTAGAAAATAAGCGTATGAAAAAAGAAAATGCAATCGTCTTGTTTCAAGACCAGAAAGTAAGAGTACACTGGGATGCCGACAACGAAAAATGGTATTTCTCGGTTATTGATGTAATTGCTGTTTTGACTGAGAGCGACAATCCAGGGAAGTGCTGGAGTGTCATGAAAACCAGACTGAAAAAGGAAGGAAGTGAAGTGGCTACAAATTGTAGCCGTTTGAAATTACTGGCAGTTGATGGTAAAATGCGCCTCACCGACGTTGCCGATACAGAGCATTTGCTGCGCCTAATACAATCCATCCCATCGCCAAAAGCTGAACCTTTTAAAGTTTGGTTATTAAATGCAAAAGAATTAGAAAAACAATTGCCCGAAAACAGTGATGATGAATAAACAATCCAACCATCTAAACAATTAAAAGATATTGTGAACATTGCCACACCGCCCAAGCAGCGCTTTTTGTTCATCGACCAGTTTCGTGGGTTCATCGGTGTGCTGATGTTGCTCGGCCACAGCTCCTATTATTTCAACGCCATCTGGCATCATCTCGATCCGGGCGATCCGCTGTTTCCCGACTGGAGCCAGTTTGCGTTGCGTTATGCCGGTTATTTGTGTGCGCCGGGATTTCTGATGATGAACGGCGCCATGGTGTGGTGGTCGTATCAGCGGCGCACCGCCAAAGGCAGCAAGCCGCTCAGTGCGCGATGGCATTTGATGCAACGCGGCATTTTTTTGGTGCTGGCGCAAATGATCTTTGTAAACGCTTCGTGGGGCGGTTTTGCGGAGTTTAAACCCTGGCATCTGGGCATCATCTCTACCATTGGTTTGTCGATGATTTCGCTTACGCTGATAGTGCATTGGCGATGGCACTGGCGGCTGGCACTGGCGCTGGCGCTGCTGGTAGCCCATGTGTTTTTGTTGCAGATAACCTACAATACCGACATAATGTGGCAGCAGGTGATGATGCAGACTTTTATCGATTCAGGTGATTTTAATAAATATCCGCTCATCCCGTGGCTTGCCTTGGGCATTCTTGGTTCGGTGATGGCCAACGGCTGGCTGGATGTAAAAAAAACCTACGGCCAGCGCATTGTATTAGGTATAGTGGTGGCAGGCGCCGCTTTCGCGCTGGCCATCGCGCTACGTCTGGAGCGCGGCTGGGGAACCTCGTTAGGTTTTTCAGATTTTGGAGCTGTCTCGTTTTTTATTGATCAGAAATATCCGCCGAGCCTCTTTATGAATTTATGGTCGTTTGCAGCAGTGGTTGCTGGCGTCACGCTCTTCATCGCCATCGACACTTTTGCGCCCACCGTGTTGCGCATTTTCACCATCCCCGGAAGGGTACCTTTGTTTTTTTATGCGGCGCATCTGGCCATTCTCGGAATATTCGTCAAGCGCATGGATTTCTTTTATCGCCACGGGGACGTCACAGCTTCACTCGTTGGCCTGGCTGCCATGCTGGTGATTATGCTGCCGCTCTGCTGGTGGTTTTATGGCGTAAAACGGCGCAGCAAAAACTATTTCATCCAAATGATCTGATGCGCATGAAAAGTCACTCCGCAAAATATAAGTTCACATTTCTGTTATTGCTTCCGGTGCTTTGGTTGGTGGCGGGTTGCTGGCAGCATAAGCCGGCGGAAGATTCCACCACGGAAAATGATAGTGCCTCCATCATCACATTGTGCCGCAGCTACAATAGCAAAACCTGGCGTACCACGGGCGTTGCCAATAACTTTCCGCTTTATGGTAATAATGATGTGAGAGCAATTTTTTATATTAATAATTTGGTTCCCGTCAGTTTTGACCGCCCGCAAATATTTCACATCGAATGGCTCGACAGTGAAAACGATTTGCTGTATCGCAAGCAGGTGGACTTACTGCCCGACGACAGCACGTGCCGGCTGGAAAGTTCCATAAGCACATCGCCACTAACGCGCAGCCCTGGAACATACCAAATCCGGCTTTATCACTTTCGTGAAATGGTGGCATGTAAGCATTTTGAATTGCTGGCCATGGAAAGCATCATCAGATCGTGGACTGAGCAGTTGCAGCCCGAAATCGTCCTTTACAGCAAAACACGCCGCAAAACCGGAGAGCTGATTGGCGTGGGCA
>JAVETW010000112.1:0-1668 GCA_034005865.1 Thiomicrospira sp.
TTCAGAATTCAAATCATTTACGCTTACGCTCAATAGGGCGTTGTATGCATTTATGCGGCCATGGCCGTAATATTGATCCCAGCCGGGCGTGTCTTCGGCGGGGTCGCCCACCTGATCTTCAGCGGTTGATTCAATGATCGATTTAATCTGCGCCGGTGTTCGGCTGTTATCCTGCGCCAAAAGCAGGGCGGCAAGTGCTGCCACATGGGGAGTGGCCTGTGAGGTTCCTCCCCAGTAGGTGCTATAATTGGTGTTGGATAAATAGTGCAAGCCATAAATATAGTTGCCGGGAGCAGTCACCGAAATATGTTCGCCGTAGTTGCTGCCGCTTGTAGCACTCCAATAAAAAGGATAAGCCCGCTCATCGTTTGGGTTGGTTGCCCCTACTGCGATTACCCCCGGAAAACCCGCAGGATAATAGGTTGTATTCGAATTGGTGTTCATCATACATGCCACCACCACTACGTTGTTGTCCAACGCGTAATCCACTGCTTCTTGAAAAGTAGCAGAATATTCTGTTCCGCCCAACGACATGTTGATTACGTTAGCTCCGTTGTCGACAGCATAATAAATCGCCGCAGCCCACCACGAGTAATAGCCCCAATTTTCATCACTGAGTCCTTTCAACGCCATGATTTTACAATTCCAGTCGACGCCGGCGTAGCCAATTTCGTTATTTCCATTGGCACCAACAATACCCGCCACATTGGTTCCGTGGCCAAAGTCATCTTTTGGCAAATTATCGTCATTTGCCATATCCCATCCCTGCACGTCATCGGTGTAACCATTGCCATCATCATCGATACCATTGCCGGGTATTTCGTTATAATTCACCCAGATTCTGCCTGCCAGATCGGGATGATCCAGCTTCACCCCCGTGTCGATTATCGCCACCACAACGGCGCTGTCGCCCTGCTCGATTTCCCATGCACTTTCGATGTCAATGTCGGCCCCTGCCACTGCTGGCGACAACGGAAAAGTCCCGTCGTTTTTCAAAGACCATTGTCTAAAATAATATTGGTCGTTTGGCGCAATTCCTGCCACGCCGCCAGTAGCACCTTTATAGTCTGGCTCGGCATATTCGATGTCGCCGGTAGCGTAAAATTCGCCGATTACTTGCTGAATATCTGTCCTTTCAGTAAATTGAACCACATAGCTGTGATTGGTTGTTTTTCGGCCTGTAATGAGTTTCTGAATTTTGACACTATTAAAACCGAGACACAGCGCGTCGATTTTACTACTCCCGGTTACGGATTTTTCTCCGGCATAATTTTCGGAAATCCTGTCGTTTTTTAATTTTACAATGATTCTGTTTGTTGGTTCTGCCAACTGGCCGAACGCCGAAATAGTAAACAGCAAAATAATAAGGGATGTAAAAATGCTCATTTTCATAATGCTTAGTTTTTTTGGATGATTATTAAATTCACTAACACGCACCTGAAAATGATTGTTTGCCAACAATCTGTTAATTTTTTGTTTTTCTATCAAAAAAAATGGATACCCTTAAAGAATATGATTTTTCAGCTTCCCCGATTCGATGAGCTTACGCAGATATTTGTTTGAGGTGGCTTGTTGCAAAGCCTGAAGATAATGCGCGTTGTGCAGGTCGCTGCCGGCCAAATCTACCATGCCGGCGTCGATAAATCGTTCGGCCATCCTTTTTACTTC
>JAVETW010000112.1:1678-3566 GCA_034005865.1 Thiomicrospira sp.
CGAGCGAATTGATGTTGATTTGAAAGAGCACCCCCCGGTCTTTGATCTCTTCATATTTCCCAAACTCTCTGAAAAAATAGGAATAGCGCTCCGGGTGCGCCAGGATGATGTTGTAGCCGGCAATTTGCAAATCAAAAAAGAAATCGCGCCAACGCGGATGTTCGTTGAAATAGGAAAACTCTACCAACAGATGCTTTTTGCCAAAGGTGAGCAACTCACCCGATTTGTATTTCTCTTCAAACTTGTCATCAATCAGGTATTCGGCGGCAGCCTGCAACCCGATATTTATGTGCTGCTTTGCCAGCTCACGCTGCACACGCTTCAAGCCCGACAAAATAATTTCAGGTGTGTTGCGATAAAACTCGCCCTGGATGTGTGGCGTTGTGATCAGTTTTTTATACCCCAGCGCCTGCATGCCTTTGATAAGCTCGATGGAAGTTTCAAGGCTGTCGGAGCCGTCGTCGATGCCGGGGATCAGATGCGAGTGCATATCGGTGCCAATGGCCGACATGTCAGCTTTAGAGGCATTGCTACTTGCTTTAAATAAATTTCCAAAAATCCCCATCGCTTTATTTTGGCTGCAATATTACCACTTTGCTCCCGAAGGCTGGCTGTTAAGGTTTTTAAAAAAGGTAAAATAGAAAATCCATCAAGATAATAAAGTTGATGTTTTTTTGTGGATTTTTATATTAATGTAAAATGGCTTTTTATTTTTTGTAGCAACAAACAACACTTGCCCTGAGCGTAGCCGAAGAACAACAAACAACGAACAACAAACAACCCCGGAGCGGCCTTTTGCTTGCGGCTTACTTTTTCGGCTTATTTTTGCAGCATCATATTTTAATATTAAAAAAGAAAATAAAAATGAAACATCTCCTCTGGCTTTTATCAGCGACCGTTCTTGCATCGCTTTTTTTAACAGGATGTAAATCCGACCACACCCAACCTCCCGTCAACATCATCCCGCAGCCGCTTCAGACTGAGCTGCAAAAAGGTCATTTTATGCTGACCTCCGAAACGAACATTATTTTTGATGTACCCAACACCGAGGTTGCCACCGTGGTGAATTTGTTTCGCAGCCAAATTAGCAAAAGTACCGGCATGCTGTTGAACACTTCAACTTACATGGATCATCAGGGAGGGCAGGCGATCTACTTTATGTTGGATTCAGCCGCCGACACGTTGGGTAAAGAGGGATACGTAATAGAAGTTGTAAGGACTGCCATAAATATTACTGCCTATAAGCCGGCAGGATTATTTCGCGCCATGCAATCCGTTTATCAACTTATGCCGCCAGAAGTTTACGACACCACCAAGCAGAATATTACATGGCGGATACCTTGTGTGAATATTTACGACAAACCGGTTTTTGGCTGGCGGGGCATGCATCTGGACGTTTCACGCCATTTTTTTGATGTTGATTTTGTAAAACGTTACATCGACCTTATTGCCATGCACAAGATGAGCGTTTTCCATTGGCATCTCACCGACGACAATGGCTGGCGCATAGAGATAAAAAAATATCCAAAATTCACGGAGGTTGGCGCCTGGCGTGTCGATCGCGAGTCGCAGCCATGGAATGAACGCACACCGCCGCAACCTGGCGACAGCGCCACCTATGGTGGTTTTTATACACAAGAACAAATACGCGAAGTGGTGGCTTACGCAGCAGAGCGGCACATCATGGTGGTGCCCGAAATAGAAATGCCCGGCCACGCCTCTGCCGCCATCGCCGCCTACCCCGAACTGGCCTGCACCGATGGCCCTTTTTACGTAATGCCCGGAGGATATTGGCCTATCGAAGATATTTTTTGTGCCGGCAACGAAAAAACTTTCGAAGTACTCGAAGGCGTGCTCGACGAAGTAATTGAGCTTTTCCCGGCGCCTT
>JAVETW010000064.1:0-14723 GCA_034005865.1 Thiomicrospira sp.
TAAACGTCTTCTTAAACCCAATTTGGTTTGATAAAAAAATTCCCGCACAAGCGGGAATTTATCATAACGTTTCGTAGGTTACGATTAGACCGCAGGTCGTAATCTAACAACTTCATATTGTCGGATTACGCTGCGCTAATCCGACCTACTTAAGCTCTTTACAACTTAATTAACTCAAACCCATTCGCGGTTAATACATCCGACTGACTCGCTTGAGTTAATACTGCACGCGTCGCTTGGCTTTGTAAATAGCGTTCACCCACCGCTCGCACTTGCGCTAAATCAGCCTGCAAAACGGCTTGGCGATAGGCGGTGCGTTTGGCATGATCGCGGCCATAGAGTTCTTGATAAAAGGCTTTTTTGGCTTCACCCGCCGGTGAACCGGGTTTATCCATCGCACTGACGATATTTAAAATCGCCTCATCCACCTGTTCTTGCGTGGCCGAAGTCATCAACCAATCCAATGCACGCTCGAAATCGGCAAAGGTATCCATCAAACGTGGATCACGATACGAATACATCACCAACGCCCCGGCTTCGGCATCAAAACTCGCGCCGCCGCCATACGCGCCGCCTTTTTCACGAATCGCGCTGTGCAAAAAGCCGTTACGTAAACAGGCGCTTAAAACCGACAATAAAGGCGCATCGTCATGCCCCCACATTACCGCAGGATAAGCTTGCGCACAGAAATTAACCTGGGTTGAGGTCAACCAGGCCTGGTGGTTAATCGCGCTCGGTTGTGCCAAGGTTAAATGATCGATTTGCGTACCGGAACATTCATCCAATAACGCACTAACACCTGACCAGGCCTGGTGGAAACCGGTTTCATCCGCCACCAATAACGCTTGTTTTGGCGCTTGCGCAATTTTGTCGCGAATAACGGCTAATTGTTGCGCAAAGGCCTGCAAAGCCGATTCCTCTTCTAACGACTTATCCAGTTGTTTAATAAACTGAATACCGGCTAAACCTGAACGTTGGAAATTCCATTGTGCAACCGGCGAAAACGCCTGCGTCGCCGCACTCATCGCTAAACTATGACCCGCACCGGTAATACGATGTTCCATTGACGAACGAATTTGGCCGACCAAATCACGTAAGCGTTCGGTTTCGCTGAAATCCACTGTCAATAGGGTTTGTTGCAGCAAAATCGCTAAATCCTGATGGTGACGATTAAGCGCTTTACCTGTGAGCATAAAATGGCTGTGATAAGCGCTTTTATCCGCTAAATCCGCACGTACGGCAGAACGCGCCGAAACCCCACCGGTTACCGCCGCTTGCAAGGACTGAGTATCAAGATAATCACGCCCACCGCTGCCCACTTCGGTTAAACAACTGTTAAACAACGGCATTAACGCCTGTTCTTCCGAGGTTAAATCGGGCATATCGACAATTAACTGTTCATACACCAAACCGTTGGTGCCGCGTTCATAAGCCGTCACTTTGCCGCCCGTTTGTTGAAGGGTTTGCTTCGGCAACACCTGAATAATCTCCGGGGTGACATCCTCTTTGGTGACTTTCGGCAGAATATTTGGGTCGTCTTGCTGGGCTTGACGCTGTTCTAACGCCACCGCTTGCTCAATAATGGCTTGTTTTTCCTGCTCGGTTAAACCGGCCTGAATCTGCGCGAGTTTCGTTTTTTCGGCCTGCTCGCGTTGCGCACTCAGTTGCGTATCCGGTTTTAGGGTTAAACGTACACGATGCGGATTATCCAACAACCAGGCCTGCACCAACTTCGGAATAAAGTCTGGATGCGACACTTCTTGTTGCAGTTGCAATAACACCTTATCGACATCCAACAGCGCCACCGGATCACCTTCATGTAGCGCCGCCGGTAACGCCGCCAACATTAACTCCAAGCCATACGGGTAACTATCGCCACCGACCTCACGCTGACTCAACTCTAATTGATGCAACATGGCTTCGACTTGTGATTGATCAACACCTTCTTTTACAATACGCTGTAACTCATTGATAATTAAGTCTTCAATCGCTTGCGCGTGTTCCGGTTCAGACCCTTGCACACCGACTACAAACGCCATTTCTTTGTTAGAATCTTCCAAACCGCACAAGGGTGATGGCGCAGTCGCCAATTCGGTTTGCTCCAATACAAAACGCAACGGTGACGCGCTGTTATCTAACAACACCGAGGATAATAAATGCCCTTTCAGCACGTCCATCGGGTTTTTATTTAAGCCTAATAACCAACCCATGACGATATGGGTTTTGTTGGACACGTCTTCTTCATCGAGTGCATAAGCTTGTTCAACCACTTTTGGTGTATTAAAACGCTGTTCGGTTGCGACATAAATCGGTTCAATCGGCTGTTCAAAACGCGCTAACGCCAATGCTTCGAAATCCGCCTGCAACATCGCCGGATTCTGATTACCATAGGTCATAAACACCGCGTTCGACGGATGATAATGGGTGCGATGAAAGTCCACTAACTGCTGATGGGTTAAATCCGGAATCACTTCCGGCTCACCGCCGCTGTTGTAATGGTAGGTTGAGGTCGGATACAACTCACCGGTCAATACCTGCCACAAGGTTGAAACCGGTGAACTCATCGCGCCTTTCATTTCATTAAATACCACGCCTTTATAGGTTAAAGGCGAGTTGGCATCGGTCATGGTTTCAAACTCAAAACGATGGCCTTCTTGCGCAAAATCTAACGGATCGAGTTTCGGGAAAAACACCGCGTCCATATAGACTTGCAGCAGGTTTTGGTAATCCTTGTCGTTTTCGGTCGCAAACGGATAAGCCGTCCAATCGCTGGAGGTAAACGCGTTCATAAAGGTATTAATAGAGCGGCGAATCATCATAAAAAACGGATCACGCACCGGAAACCGCTCAGAACCGCATAATGTGGTGTGTTCAAGAATATGTGCTACGCCGGTCGAATCTTCCGGCACGGTACGCAACGCCACCATAAACACCTTATGATCATCATCGGCCGCCAGATGATAATGCATCGCGCCGGTACGTTTGTGGCGGAAGGTTTGCACCTTCACCGATAGGGTTTCAATCAGGTGTTCGCTAATAAATTCAAATGTTTCGTAATGGGTTTGCATATACAACCTCACAAATAAAAAAACCGTTTTGCAACGGTTTAGGGAACTCACCACAGAGACACGAAGACACAAAGTTGATTTCTCCTTCTCCCTCAGGGTGAGGGTCGGGGTGAGGGTGAAATAGCACGAGTTTATACAACTCTCCCTCCCCTAACCCCTCCCGCTGGGAGGGGAAGCTTTCAAAGCATTCTGTGTCTCTGTGGTTAAAAAAATCAAACGCCTTTAATAGACAGTTTGACGCGGCCTTGTTTGTCGATTTCCAACAAACGCACTTTCACTTCTTGGCCTTCTTGTAAATAATCCGCTACGTTTTCTACGCGCTCTTCCGAAATTTGTGAAACGTGCACTAGCCCTTCACGGCCCGGCATATACGAAACGAATGCACCGAAATCAACGATTTTCACGACTTTAGCGTCATACACCTTGCCAATTTCTGGTTCGGCGACAATCGCCATAATACGCGCAATCGCTTGATCAGCAGAGGCTTGATCGGTCGCGGCAATACGCACCGTGCCATCATCTTCTAACTCAATCACCGCACCGCTCTCTTCGGTAATACTGCGAATGGTCGCGCCGCCTTTACCGATAATTTCACGTACCTTGTCCGCTTTCACTTTTAACGTGGTAAAACGCGGGGCGGTATCGGCAACCTCGGTATTTGAGCTGCTAATGGCTTTTTGCATTTCGCCCAAAATATGCAAACGACCCGCTTTCGCTTGGTCTAACGCAATACGCATGATTTCTTCGGTAATGCCTTCGATTTTAATATCCATCTGCAACGCCGTGACACCCTGATCGGTTCCGGCCACTTTAAAATCCATGTCGCCCAAATGATCTTCGTCGCCCAAAATATCAGATAAAACCGCGAAGCCTTGTGGCTCTTTAATCAATCCCATTGCAATACCAGCAATCGGTGCCGCAATCGGCACACCAGCGTGCATTAACGACAAGCTGGTACCACACACCGTCGCCATAGAGCTCGAACCGTTGGATTCGGTAATTTCCGACACAACACGAATGGTGTAAGGAAACTCATCCGCCGAAGGCAACATCGCCGCCACACCGCGACGCGCTAACATCCCGTGACCGATTTCACGACGCCCCGGCGACCCCATGCGACCACATTCACCGACTGAGTAAGGTGGGAAATTGTAATGCAACATAAAACGATCTTTGTATGAGCCTGTGAGTTCATCGACAATTTTGGCATCGGTTTCAGTACCGAGCGTAGTCACCACTAACGCTTGCGTTTCGCCACGGGTAAATAACGCCGAACCGTGTACTTTTGGCAACACGCCGACTTTACAGGTAATTGGACGAATCGTGTGATTATCACGCCCGTCAATACGTGGCTGACCCGCGACCGAACGCCCACGCACAATATTCGATTTTAAGGTTTCAAATACGCCTTCTAACGCTTTTTCAGATTCGCCGCCCGGATTGGTTTCCGACACAGCTAACACCTCAATCATTTTAGCTTTCGCCGCATCTAACGCCGCATAACGCTGCATTTTGTCGGCAATCGTGTAGGCCGCTTCCACGTCGGCACGAACCAAATCAAACACTTTGTTTTTCAATTCGGTATTTTCGGCAGCTGGTTGCCAGTCCCAACGTGGTTTACCCACTTCTGCCGCCATTTCACGCACAGCTTGAATCGCGGCCTGCATATGCTTATGGCCAAACATCACTGCGCCCAACATCACATCTTCCGGCAATTCGTCCGCTTCCGACTCCACCATTAACACCGCGGTTTCAGTACCGGCGACAGACAATTCCAACTCCGACTCTTCCATGTGCAAACGCGATGGGTTTAATAGATATTCACCATCTTTGTAACCCACAATCGCCGCGCCTACCGGACCGTTAAACGGAATACCGGAAATCGCCAAGGCGGCTGAGGTTCCTAGCATCGCTGCCACTTCCGTGCCCACTTCCGGGTCTAAGGCTAATACGGTCGCAATCACTTGCACTTCGTTCATAAAGCCCTCTGGAAATAACGGACGAATCGGACGATCAATTAAACGCGATGTTAAGGTTTCCGCTTCGGACGGACGGCTTTCGCGCTTTAAAAAACCACCGGGAATTTTACCAGCGGCATAAGCCTTTTCTTGGTAGTGTACGGTTAGCGGGAAAAAATCTTGCCCTTCGTTGGCTTTTTTAGCCGCGACGACTGTCACCAGCACACGGGTATCGCCCATGCCCACAATCACCGCGCCATCTGCTTGACGCGCGATTTCACCGGTTTCAAACGTAACCAAATGTTGACCGTATTGGAAACTTTTTACATATTTAGCCATCAGGATGTCCTTTTGTAAGGTCTAACTGAAAACCTGAATCCCTAACGTGTCAACAAATTAGCAGGCCTGCTAACAGGTTAGGGATTCAGGTTAAGGGTTTGCAGTTAAACAAATTGTGTTCAAAATTATTAGCCAATGTATTCTACAGGTTTGAGTTTATTTCGCCTATAAAAAAGCCCCGACAAGCGGGGCTTTTTTAGCGAACGTTTAACCTTACTTACGTAAGCCTAAACGACCGATTAGGCTTAAGTAGCGCTGACCGTCAACTTTGTGTAAGTAGTCTAACAGCTTACGACGACGGCTAACCAAACGTAACAAACCTACGCGAGAATGGTTATCTTGCTTGTGAGCTTTGAAATGCTCAGTCAAGTGTTGAATGCGGTGGGTTAACAAGGCTACTTGAACTTCAGTAGAACCGGTATCTTGTGCGTTCGCGCCATATTCAGCAACGATTTTTGCTTTAGTTGCAGCATCCATTTTTCTTCTCTCCTAGAGATCGGTTATCAAAATTAAAGCTGTTTCCGCAACCGATAGCAGAAACAAGCCGCTAATTATCCTTATATTTTTACCTATTTCAAGCGAAATAGAATAAAAATCTAATCGGCTTTAAAGAACGCCAAAATCTCGTCTTCAATCGCCGTTTTCTCAATGACCGTACCCTGTGTTTCCGCTTGCTCGAATAAACGTGCTATCTGCGGCGGAATCGCCACATTGGCTTTGTGCGAAATTAACGTTAACGCCTCAACGTCCGAACGGACGTCAACATTAAACAGGGTTTTAGCAATCGCCGGTGAAAATTTCGTCCATTCGGCGGTAGAGTAAACCAACGTTTTCAATGCCGGATTTGTACGCCCCGTTTCATATACTTTCCAGCAGGTAGCTGTATGAGGATCCATCAAATAGCCCTGCGCATAGGCCTGTTTGATGTAGGCCTGTCCTTGTTCATCGCTACAAAAGTCGGCAGCAAAAATAGCTTGCACCTTCGCCAATTCGTCCACTGTCAACTGATAGAACTTGTCTTTATCCAACGCCTCCATCAAGGTTTTTGTTCGTTGCGCGCCGAATAAATCAAACAAAATCCGTTCGATATTCGAGGATTTTAAAATATCCATGGCCGGTGAGGTTGTTGGAATCACATGGCTATTGCGCAAATCGTAACGCCCTTCGTTAATAAACTGCGTAAGGACATTGTTATTATTAGACGCAATTAAAATCTTCTCGACGGGCAAGCCCATTTTAAGCGCGTAATACCCGCCTAAGGCATTACCAAAATTACCACTCGGCACATTTAGATAAATCTTATCACCCAAACTAATCGCTTGCTGACGAACTAAAGCTAAATAGCTGTAAACATGGTAAATGGTTTGGAAAATAATTCGACCGAAATTCACCGAGTTAGCCGCCGATACCTGGATACCCAACTGCTTTAACTTCGCTCTAAACGTAGCGGACGTAAGCAACATTTTTAGCGCAGACTGTGCATCATCGAAATCGCCTTTAATGCCGACTACTTTTAGGTTAGCGGCCTTTTCCGTCACCATTTGCAAACGCTGAACATCCGATGTTCCGCCATCAGGATACATACACACCACTTGCACATTCGGTTTATTACGGAACGTATCTAACGCCGCCGGTCCGGTATCGCCACTGGTTGCGGCCAAAATAAGATATTTTTCATCACGCGCTTGCGCAATCGCTGATAACACTGTGCCAAAAGGCTGTAATGCCATGTCTTTAAAAGCGCGTGTAGGCCCGTGATAGAGCTCACTGACGTATACATCATCAGTAACCTTCACCACTGGCACCGGATCTTTAGGATTATCAAACGCATCATACAAGGCTAACGCCTGATGTAATACCGCTTCATCGATATCAACATCAAACGCCTTTAAAATTGCCTGGGCTAAGGTTTTATAATCACTATCGATGTGTTGACCTAAGAATTCGCTACCCAAATTGGGGAGGTATTCGGGCGAATAAAGACCGCCAAACGATGACATAGGGTTAAGAATGGCTTGAGAAAAACTGACTGATAATGGAAAAACCCCATCATTACCTCGGGTTTCAATAAAGTTCATACACTGCGCTCTGATACTAAATGATTAAACACAAAATAAACCTTTTTGCACAAGCGAATGGCGTATACAAAAGGTCTAAATAATAAGTAAAGCGTGTCGGCCGCGCCTCAACGGTATAGCTCGATTCGTCCTGTTTTGTCGGCGAGGTAAAATTTAAGTTCGGATTATACTCAAAAAGTCACCTTGTCGCGACTAAAGCGGATTGCGCCAACGCCAAAAACGTTTTAAGTCGCGTGGCGTGAGCAAAAAATGCTGTTTCAGTCCTAAATCGATATACAGCGAATCAATCAAACCTGAGAGTAAACCTTCACGCAGTCCACTAAACCAACTTGCCTCCCAATGGCTGAATAGCGCCTCGCGCGCTTGATCAGTGATTGTTTCGTCCGCGAACAACGTTAAAGGCTGGTGAATAAGATGCACCTGTGCGCTCGGTGCGCGTAATGCCAACCAGCTTTGATAATCTGCGACGGCCGGTGCAACCCCGGCTTGTGTCAGTTTCGCCATGCCTTGCAAATAAGTATGCTCTGACCAAATTTGAGCCTGTGGACGCGCTACAAGTTCAGATGTTTGCAACGCCCCTTCTCCCCAAATCCACACACTGTTAATTTCCGCTTTACCCTGCGCTCGACGTAATTGATTCACTGGGTGGGTATAAAACAACATCTGCGTTTCGTTCATTAATTTACGCCAATAATTTGCGGCGTGCCCTTGCGGAAATAGCCCGTGCAAACTACGATAAGCGGCTAGATTCAGCGGAGTGGTCTGAATGTCGACCACCTGCGGTACCTTAAGATACCACCTCAGCGCACTCCCCCAAATTAAAGCGACACCATCCTGCGCAAAATGACAATTAAATGCGTCAAATAATGCTCGCGACTCAACTTGTTCAATCGCCAAATCTTCGCCTGGCACCATTAACAAGGTATCACGATCGGCCATCATTTGCACCGGCTGAACCAACAACCAAAAGCCATCATTATGAATTGCATCCAGATCGACATGGGCCTGAGTCAATGCGACAGGCAAAGTGCAAGGCTGATGGAATAACGCACTCGCACGCTGAAAAAAATGCTCGCCGCGATTGGGGTAGTACTGCGCTTTGGTCGCTAGTTGACCCAACGCGGTATGTTTTGTGAAGAAACGCCGAAAATCGGCGTTTTCAAAATGGTGCGCCCATTCGGGCGACCAAAAGGTGACGGCTAACGACATAGATTTAAGACAATTTTAAAATTCGCTTATGCGAATTTTAGCGATTTTGCCTTCAACATCATCCAAGCCTTCCAAAATAGCCAAGGCTTGATTAAAACGACCTTCGTTCACACTATTGGTCGTTAAAACGACTAACGCATATTCAGCGCTCTCGCCAACCGGCTCTTGATGAAGATGCTCAATACTGATATCACAATCGGCCAAAGTCTGCGACAAACGCGCCAATACGCCCGGATGATCCTTCACTAAAAAACGCAAGTAAAATGCACAATCAATCGCATCGATAGACTCAAGTTTCGCATTCGAATCAACGGCCACCGCCTGATAACCTAACGCTGGAACATGGCAGGCATAAGGCGCTTCCCACGCACGCGCCAAATCAATCAAATCGGCCATCACCGCGCTCGCCGTGGCGCCACTTCCTGCGCCTGGACCGTAGTACATAGTCGAACCGACATGATTACCGTGTACCATAACCGCGTTCATCACACCATTGACATCAGCAATAAGCAACGATTTAGGCACCAACGTCGGATGAACGCGTAACGAAAAACCAGCTTCAGTACGCTGAGCAATACCCAAGTGCTTGATTTCATAACCAAAGCTATTGGCAAAGCGAATATCATCCGAGGTAATGTTTGAAATACCTTCGGTATACACCTGTGCAAAATTAAGTTCGATGCCAAACGCCAAAGAGGCCAAGATAGTCAATTTATGCGCCGCATCAATTCCCTCAACGTCATAGGTCGGATCGGCCTCAGCATAGCCCAGTTGTTGAGCGGTTTTTAATACACTGGCAAAATCAGCATCGGGCTTTTTCATTTCGGTCAAGATGTAGTTACCCGTTCCGTTAATAATACCGGCCAACCATTGAATTTCGTTTGCGGCCAACCCTTCACGCAAGGCTTTAATCACCGGGATACCCCCAGCTACGGACGCTTCATAATAAATGTGAACCTGATGTTGCTGAGCCAGTGCAAACAACCCATTGCCATACAACGCAATTAAAGCCTTGTTGGCGGTTACGATATGTTTACCGGCTTTAATCGCTTGCTCTACCAAGTCGCGCGCTAATGTGGTACCGCCCATCAATTCAACCACCACGTCTACCTTGGGATGTTTTACAACCTCAAAAGGATCGTCTGTGAGGGTTATGCCATCGGTATCGACATCGCGCGCACGACTCAAGTCACGCACAGCGATGATTTCTACGTTAAACGTTTTTCCTAACCGTCTTTCGATTTCCGGCAAACTGCGCTGCAATATGGTTAATAAACCACCACCAACGGTTCCTAATCCTACTATCCCAAGTGTAAGTGACTTCAAACTAAACTCCTTGAATCAAACCGTCTTTTTTAAACATATCACGAATCCCACGAATCGCTTGACGTGTACGATGTTCGTTTTCGATCAAACCGAAACGCACGTGACCATCACCATAATTGCCAAAACCAATACCGGGTGCGACCGCAACCTTTGCTTCTATTAATAGTTTTTTAGAAAACTCAATCGACCCCATTTCACGATACGCCGGTGGGATCGGAGCCCAAACGAACATCGTCGCCTTGGGCGGCTCAACCTCCCAACCAATCGCGTTTAAACCTTGACACAATACATCGCGACGAGCCTGATACATGTCACAAATTTCTTTCACGCAATCCTGCGGTCCTTCCAACGCGGTAATAGCTGCAACCTGAATCGGCGTAAACGTCCCATAGTCCAAGTACGACTTCATGCGTTTAAGCGCATGACATAACGTTGGATTGCCAACCATAAACCCAACGCGCCAACCCGGCATATTGTAGCTTTTCGATAGCGTATAAAACTCAACGGCAATATCCTTAGCTCCGGGAACTTGAAGGATAGACGGCGCGACATAGCCATCAAACACAATGTCGGCATAGGCGATATCATGCACAACCCAAATATTGTGCTCTTTAGCAATTTCAATCACACGTTCAAAAAAGTCCAATTCCACCGTTTGCGTAGTCGGATTGCCAGGAAAATTAAGCACCAACATTTTAGGTTTGGGCCAAGAGTCCTGAATTGCTTTTTGTAATTCCTCAAAAAAGTCAACATTTGGCGACATTTCAACATGGCGAATATCCGCACCAGCGATGACAAACCCATACGGATGAATTGGATAAGCCGGATTAGGCACCAATACCGTATCACCCTGCTCAACAGTGGCTAATGCCAAGTGCGCCAAGCCTTCTTTCGAGCCAATAGTCACAACCGCTTCTTTATCGGCGTCCAAATCCACGTCAAAACGCGTTTTATACCAGTTACAAATCGCTTTACGTAAGCGAGGAATACCCTGCGAAACCGAATAGCGATGTGTGCCTTCGCGCTGCGTAACCTCAATCAGTTTATCAACAATGTGTTTTGGCGTATCCTGGTCGGGGTTACCCATACCAAAATCAATAATGTCTTCGCCACGACGCCGTGCTTCGGCTTTCAATTCCCCAACGATGTTAAATACATAAGGAGGAAGACGTTTTATTCTTTGAAATTCGCTAGTCACGAAAAGGCCTTTTCAAGATTGCTGGCAAAAAATGCGCGGTTAATGAATTAAAATTAAAGTGAAATTAAACCGATAAATCATACAGATTCTATCGAAGACGTCAATTGCTATTGTGCTAAAACTAAGCTTAAATAACCTCTTTTGATAACAACGAGCGCCGTATGAAATTTACCGAACACCGCGACCCGACAGTTAATATGATTCAACACTACCAACCCAACCAAGTGCGCGTAAATCAACAAACCCTAAACAACAGTGTGATTATCACGCAGCAGCACCTGCTCAACGACTGGCCGATTACGCATATCGACCAACTCAATCAATCTCACCTAGATACGCTGCTTGCCTTGCGCCCGGAAGTCTTGATAATTGGCACAGGAGAACAACAACATTTTCCAGCCCCCAAATGGTTTGGCTACTGTATTGAGCGCGGGGTTAGCTTAGAAGTAATGAGTAATGCGGCGGCTTGCCGAACCTACAATGTATTAACCACGGAAGAACGCATCGTTGTGCTGGGGTTAATACTAGGTCAGCACATCGCGTGATTTAGCAGGCCTGCTAATTTAGCGGCGATTCGGCCACAAACGATCCGCATGAATTTTACGCCCTTGATGACGTGCTTCAAAATAAAGTTTAGGTCGCTCTGTGGTCCCAGAACGACCAGAATAAGCAATCGTCTGCCCCGCCTTAACCTGGTCACCTTTGGCCACCACCAACCGGCTATTGTGTGCATACACTGTCAGATAATCCTGCTTATGCCGAATAATCACCATTAAACCAAAGTTACTAATGCTATTTTCAGCATATACCACTTCGCCGCCAGCGACGGCCACAACCTGCGCCCCCTCATCAAGATACACCTCCAACCCTTTTAAACCAGAAGAATCGGCAACATACTCAAAGCGCGCGGTTTGCGCAGTTGGCCACTGCCAATCCAATGGTGCTTTCGCAACATGAGCAGGCCTGCTAGAAAGTGTACTTGGCGCAGGAGAAGACGAAGAGCGAGGAATCACTAAAACCTGTCCCGGATAAATCACATAAGGTGATTTCAAACGATTTGCTCTTGCCAAAGCGCTAAAACGCACACCGCAACGTAGCGCGATATGGCCCAGCGTATCATCTTGGCGCACGGTATAGCGCGCAGAATCACAACCGCGCTTAGTCTGCTGCTGAGCGCTTTCAGTCAAAGGCGACATTGTTTGCGAAGCGCTCGAAACTGCACTATCACGCGCATGGTAGCCCGACATTTGACCACACCCCGCCAACCATAACGTGAGCAAAATCGGCCACCAACGCATCCTTACCTCACTACCAAATAGACAGCCAGCAACGCGACCACACCCCATCCTATCCACTCAACCCAGCGCCGAATATGCGCCTCATAACGCACGCCCCCCCAACGCATTAGCCAAGCGACAAGAAAAAATCGCGCCCCACGCCCAACCAAAGAAGCCATGATAAAGGGCAATAAAGCCATACCGGTTGCACCGGCCGCAATCGTAAACATTTTATAAGGCAACGGACTAAAACCGGCAACAAACACCACCCAAACGCCGTAGTGCTCAAAAAACGCTACAATTTGCTCATATTTCGTTAAATACCCTGCCGACTGTATTAACGGCATCACCCCATCAAGTAGCCACATCCCAATCAAATAACCCAATATCCCGCCCAAGGTAGAGAACAAGGTCGCTATCCAAGCAAAATACATCGCTTGGTTTGGCTTAGCGAGGCTCATCGGCATCAGCATCACATCCGGCGGAATCGGAAAAAATGACGACTCAGTAAAGCTTAACCCCGCCAAATACCAAGGTGCTTTAGCGTGCCCCGCCCAGCGTAAAGCCAAATCATAAAGCGAACCAAATAACCTCATGGAGCCACCCCAGTTTTTAACGGCACAAACACCACATCCGCCAACACCGTCTCAACCACCCCAGTAGCCGTTTTTTCATAACCGACTAATTGCTGCACCTCCTCGCCAATCGGCAAAATGAGGCGCCCGCCTTCTTTTAATTGCGCCAACAGCGTTTGCGGTAACGAAGGCGGAGCTGCCGCGCAAACAATCGCATCATACGGCGCTTGCCGAGTCCAACCCCAATGGCCGTCAGCTAAATTTAACACCACATTATCCAACTCAAGCTGACTGAGCACTTCCGCCGCGCGTTGCTGAAGGGGAGCAATACGCTCAACACTGTACACCCGCTTCGCCAGTAACGCCAACAATGCCGCCTGATAACCTGATCCGGTACCGATATCCAACACCTTATTTAACACACGTCCTGCCCGCACCCATTCTGTCATTTTCGCCACCACCCAAGGTTGCGAAATCGTTTGACCATATCCTATCGGCAGTGCGCAATCCTCATACGAACGATTCGCTAACGCCTCATCCATAAACAAATGCCGCGGCAACACACGCATCGCCTCCAGCACAGCGACATCACGAATGCCCTTTTCCATCAAGCGTGTAATTAATCTATCCCGCGTACGTTGTGAGGTAAAACCGACCCCTTGCGCTCGCATAAATGCCGCATTCGGGTAGTCAGGTTTGATTGTCAAATCAAGTTTTTTCCAAGCCATTCGGTTCTAACCAACGGCGCATCGGCGCCAACATTTCATAGTGAGTTAAATCTATATGCAGCGGTGTGACTGAAACATATCCCGCCTCAACCGCCGCAAAATCAGTACCCTCTCCGGCATCGGCAGCAGCACCGGCCGGCCCTATCCAATACATTGTTCCGCCACGAGGGTCTTGCGCACGCACCACCGGTTCAGACGCATGACGCCGCCCTAACCGCGTGACCTTGATGCCTTTAAGTTGCGCATAAGGCAAATCCGGCACATTGATATTAATAATCGTATTCGCATCCAATGACTGCAACCCGACTTCATCCAATAAATTAACAATGACTTGTGCGGCGCTATCGAAATGCTGATCGCCGCAAAGCGACACGGCAATAGACGGCTTACCCAAAAAACGCCCCTCCATCGCCGCCGCCACCGTACCGGAGTAAAGCACATCATCGCCCATATTGGCCCCCGCATTCACGCCCGAAATCACCATATCAGCCCGATAAGCGAAAGCACCATTAATGCCAAGATGCACACAATCGGTCGGGGTACCGTTGACGCTATAAATCTGTGGCGCGTGTTGCTGCAAGCGTAATGGATCTAACAACGTCAACGAGTGGCTCGATGCACTGCGATTACGATCTGGTGCAATCATGACCAGTTCACGCACCTGTGAATGAGTTTGTAACGCATCGTAAAGCGTGCGGATGCCGGGTGCCAAATAACCATCATCATTGGAAAGCAGGATGCGCATACAATTTAATTCCTTTAAAATAATCGGTATTAAAATAAAAACGAGATTATAAATTGAACGAGGTTTCTGCGGAAGATAAACAGCTTTTTGCCCAAGCTATGAATGGCGTCACCCCGCTGACAGCAACAAATCAAGCCGATATATCACCGCCGAAACTAAAGCGCGCGGGGCGAAAACCAAGATTTATCGCCGAGCGCCCCCCCGTCGGCAGTGCGCACAGAT
>JAVETW010000010.1:0-55625 GCA_034005865.1 Thiomicrospira sp.
AACACGGGGCGGCAAAACGCCAAATGAACTATTTTTGGGGCGGCAAGTTGATTTGCTTGCAGCGTAAATTTAAATTGCAGTTATTACTTGAAACCGCGGTTCGTCCAGTTTGGAGTTTGTGTTAAAAAAAACTTTGCGCGAAGTGGGGGTGAATGGGTTTACCTTTTTTAATGTGCGTGGCGATGGCGATTCGGGCTTTCAAAGCGGTCAGTTTGAAAGCGATAGTAATGTGTTATTTATGGTGGTGTTATCCCATGATAAGCGTGAAACCTTGTTAAATAAATTAGCAGGCCTGCTAAAACGCGGGCATCACTTAACGATTTTTTCGCTCGAAACCGAGGTGTTTTCGCCCAGTAAATTTGATTAAAACAGTTTGATCTTATAAAGGAGCCAGCGATGGAATTGTCCCAATTAACCAATAATGAGGCTCAAAAAATAAGTTCTCACTATTTAATCCGCCATGTGACATTACGCCAAATTCAGATATTTGAATCTTTGGCGCGTTATTTAAGTTTTACCAAGACGGCGGAGGTGTTGCATTTGACACAACCGACGGTGTCGGCACAGGTGAAAAGTTTTTGTGAAGCAGTCGGTTTGCCGCTTTATGAACAAATCGGGCGTCATATTTATTTAACCGAGGTGGGGGAAGCGGTGGCGTTAAGTTGTCGCGACATTATTGATGCTTTGGCGAATCTTGAGATGAAGGTGGACGATTTCAAGGGAATGAAAAAGGGGCGTTTGCGCGTGGCGGTGGTGACGACGGCGAAGTGTTTTGCGCCGTTGGCGATGGGGGATTTTTGCAAAAAATTTCCGGATATCGAATTGAGTTTAAAGGTGTGTAATCGTGAGACGATTATGCAGCGGATTGAAGAAAATTTAGACGATATTTATATCATGGGGCAAACCCCTCCCTCGTCGTTAGAGTTGAATGTGTTGCCGTTTGCGCCTAATCCCCTGGTGTTTATTGCGCACCGCAGACATCCTCTAGTGGGGAAGAAAAATATTTCGCTTAAACGTTTGGCAAAGGAGCCGATGTTGATGCGTGAGGCCGGTTCGGGCATTCGTTTGGCGGTGGAGGAGCGTTTTGCTCAACAGGGGGTGTCGATTAACGAACGGATGACGCTGGAGAGTAATGAGGCGATTAAGCACGCGGTCGTTGGCGATTTAGGTATTTCGGTGGTGTCGCAGCACGCGTTGTTTTTAGAATCGGAGGGCGGGCCGTTGGCGGTATTGGATGTGGAAGGGTTTCCTTTGCAAAAAGAGTGGAATATTGTGTATCCGAAGGCAAAGTCGTTGTCGATTATTGCGCAGGCGTTTTTGACCTTTTTGCAAGATAAGGGCGCGCGTTATATTTATTTGCCGGACGATCATTTGAGCAAAATGCAATAGTTCATATGGGGGCTGGTCAAAGCCTTTATTGGGGCCTCGCGTAGTGCGGGGTATAAGTGGGTTGTTTTAAGCGACGAAGGTTTGTCGTGTTACGGCGGCTTGAGTTGAGGGCCTGCGTGTCTTTGTGCGGAGTTTAGGGGGGAATGATTTTTTGCCGTCTTATTGGATTGGGGCTGTTAAGTGGTGGTTTCGAGTTTGAGCCAAGCGAGGGCTAAGGGGAGGCAAGCAACGGCCGGAATGAGGAGGCTTGCGCCGGCTAACCATTCAAAGGCGTAGATACCAACGAGGCCGCCGCTAAAAAAACTGAGCACGATCAGTAGCAGCAGCCAAGCCTGCCAAGGCCAGGTTTGATGGCGCACCAGTTTGGCGAGATAGACACCAATATCGGTGACGATGCCTGTGACGTGGGTGGTGCGCATTTGTAAACCGCGATAGTTGGCGATGAGCGCGTTTTGTAGGCCGCAGGCTATCGCGGTGGATAGCAGGGTTAAGGGGTGAATCAGTATCGCAAGCAGTGCGCTGATGATGAGTAGTAGGCTGAGTATGGCCATGCCTAACGCGAAGCGTTTGTCTTGTCGATGCTGGCGATCACCAATTAGCAGGCCTGATAAAAACGCGCCGCCGATAAAACCGCTTAATACCATGAGGGCGTTGAGCGCCAGCTCGCCATGCTTATGGACGCTGGATTCGCTCAGAATCGACATCACGCCGGTCATTTGACTGACCGGAAAGCCAAATTCGATCAGCAGGATGGTGTTGATATAGCCGGCCATGGCCGCCATGAAGCTGCCTAAAATCATGAGGTTGCTAATTTTGTAGGGCGGGTGGGCATTAATGGGCATGGCGGTCTCCGGCTGCAGGCCTGCAAAATTCTAACACATAGACGCGCTTCAATATGGCCTATCCGATTTTCCAATTAGTCGGTTGAGGTCGAGTTTTGTACTATTTTGTTTAGGTTGACATATAGGCTTGATAAGCATGAAAACACAACAGTATGCAGGCACGATTGTTTACGCATCATCTAATGCGCAAAAGTTACGCGAAGTGCAAGCGCTGGTGCAGGAGTTTGAATTGATTGCGCAGTCGGCATTTTCAGTTGTTCAGCCGGAGGAAAGTGGGTTGAGTTTTATTGAAAATGCGTTGCAAAAGGCACGGGTCGCGGCGGGGTTTTCCGGATTGCCGGCGATTGGCGACGATTCGGGATTGGAGGTGTCGGCATTACATGGCGCACCGGGCTTATTTTCCGCTCGTTATGCGGGGCCTCAAGGGGACGACAGGGATAATGTGCAAAAGCTTTTGCACAATATGGCGGATATGGGGGAGGAGAGTCGCGCGGCACGTTATGTCTGTGCGATGGCGTATGTCCGTCATGCGCAGGACCCTCACCCGCTGATTGCGGTGGCGTCTTGGTATGGCACGATTACGTCGCAGCCGCAAGGGGAGGGAGGTTATGGCTACGACAGTGTTTTCTATCTGGCGGATCAGGGCTGTACGATCGCACAGTTGCCGTTTGAGATAAAGCAAACCTTGAGTAATCGCACGAGGGCATTAATGGATTTGGTGACACAAATCGAACAAAGAGAATGGCGATAAGATGATTAAGCTGAGAACCTATATATTTATTAACGCGTTACAGCCGCAATTAGCGTCGTATATGGGCACGGTCTCTCAAGGGTTTTTGCCGGTTCCGGGCGCTGCGTGTTTGTGGATAGAAGTGGCGCCGGGTATGGCGGTGCATCGACTGACCGATATTGCCTTAAAAGGTTCTAACGTTCACTTGGGGCAACAGATTGTTGAGCGCGCTTATGGTTCAATGGTGATTCTTCATCGCGATCAGGGTGGGGTGCTGGAGTCGGGACAGAAGGTGTTGGATTATTTGAGAACCGATGAGCGCTCACGCCAGAAGTGTCACATTATGTGGAACGAAATTATTCAGGCGATTACACCGGATCATGCGGTGTTAATTAATCGCGATAATCGACGCGGTTCTATGATTTTGCCCGGGCAAAGTATGTATATTTTGGAAACCGAACCGGCGGGTTATATTGTGTATGCGGCGAATGAGGCAGAAAAGGCGGCGAATATTACGTTAATTGAGGCTAGAGCGGTAGGGGCTTATGGGCGTTTGATTATGGCTGGGAAAGAAGCTGATATTAATGTGGCGGCACAAGCGGCGACGCAAGCGATTGAGAATTTAACCGGGTATTAATCGAGCGACCCAAACATGTCTCTTAAAAATCTATCGCCTATAATATTTAAACAACATCATGTCTTTGCGCTTCAAAATGAACGTTCAACAGGCCCTCGTAACATCCTTTCACAAAAAAGCCCTCATGTGAGGGCTTTTTAGGTTAAGCGATTAGTTGGCCTGCCTCATCACTGAGTAGGGCTTTCATTTTTTTCAGCGCTTGTTGCTCGATTTGACGGATACGCTCCATTGATACGCCATATTTTTCGGAGAGTTCTTTTAGTCCGAGTTTTTGCTCGCCAAGCCAGCGCGATTGGATAATATCTAGGCTACGTGCGTCGAGTTGTGATAAAGCGTGGTGCATTAGTTCGGTTTGACGCACTTCCTCGGTTTCGCGCACCCAGTGGGTTTCTGGGTCGAGTTCGTGGCTAATCAGCACGGGGGCGCTGTAGCCTTGCTCCTCTTCTTCATCGGCGCTCATGTCTACTTGAATGTCTTTGCCGTATAGACGGCTGTCCATTTCAAGCACATCGGCGCGGGTGACGCCGAGTTCTTCCGCTACGCGGTCGGCGTCTTTGTCGCTAAACCATTCCAGTGCATTTTTGGCACCGCGTAGTTTAAAAAACAATTTGCGTTGTGCTTTGGTGGTGGCGGTTTTAACGATACGCCAGTTTTTTATGACAAATTCGTTGATTTCGGCGCGAATCCAGTGCACGGCAAAGGTCATCAGGCGTACGCCTTCTTCTGGATTAAAACGTTTGACGGCTTTCATCAGGCCGATATTGCCTTCTTGAATCAGATCGCTTAGGGGTAAGCCATAACCGTTATAGCTTCTTGCAACCGGTACGACATAACGCAAAGATGACAAGATTAGTTGGCGTGCCGCTTCTAAGTCTTGATGATAATACAAGCGCTCCGCTAATTCGCGTTCTTCTTCCGCATTAAGTTGAGGAAGTGTACGAACGGTGCGCAGATAACTTTCGAGGTTTTGCCCCGGTGTTAATTGTTGAATGGTTAGCGCAGTAGTTGTCATGATTCACGACCTCTTTACAGGTTAATTTAGTTTATTCAACTTACCGCTTTTTGTAGAAAAAGTCAAGGGTTTTGTCGGAGCTGGGCGAGGTTGTTGCTCGGTAATGTTATATGTTTTCAATGAGTTGTGTGGTTATCGGCGCAAGCCACTAAACCATTTCCATAGGTTGAACAGGCTGGCTAAACTGGCGCTAACATAGGTCATGGCACAGGCGTTGAGAATGCGGCGTGCTTTTTTCATATCGCTGGGGTTGAGGTATTCGCCTTGTTCAAGCAGGGGGAGGGCGCGTTTAAAGCTGGCATCGTACTCAACAGAGAGGGTGGAAAGGTGGATGATCACCGGAATGCCCATGGCAATAAATCCGGCGCCAAAGGTAATCAAGCCAATCATCGGGGTGTGCAGTAGCGGAATGAGTATTGGGGTGGCGATAAGCGCTATGCCGCTGAATTTTTGTAATATGGCGGCGCGTTCGACCAGTTGCGTGCGCGTAAGCAGGGGTTCGTAATGGGTTTTGTGTTGTATAGCATGACCGATTTCATGCGCGGTGGTCACAATCGCGGTGAGGGAGTTGCTGTGGTAGTTTTGTGTTGATAAGCGCACGACTTTTTCAATCGGGTCGTAATGATCGCCTTGTTCGGTTTGTTCAATACGCACGCCATCGAGCTGGTATTTACGAATAAGGTGTTCGGCGAATTGGTAGGCGCTGCCGGGTAGTTCGGGATGCGGTTGACTGTATCGACGTAAAATGCTGCGTGTCCACCATTGGGGAATGAAGCTAATCGCGGCAAGGAGGGTCAGGCCAATCAGAATAAGTGCCATCGTTTAAGGCTCGCAGGGGAGGAGGTAGCTGGTATAGTGCCAAAGGGGTGTTGAGGCCGGTAGGCTGATGGGGTGGGGCAGATCACAGGCGAGCAGCGCACTGGGCGAGGGGGTCGCTTGGTCGGCTAGGGTGGTTTGAGCTGGGCTTTGTGGGCGGGTTTTCCAGCCTGTTTCTGTTTGATAGGCTTGTGCGCGTTGAATCAGCGTTTGGCGGTAGGGGCGCAGGTTTATACTGGCGTTGTCGAGGGTTTGCCAATCGGCAAGGGCGCGAGCGAGGTAGGCATAGTCTTCGAGTAAAGCCTGGCCGATTTGTTGGCCTTTGTCGGTAATGGCGCGCGGCGGGGTCGGCAGTTGAATCAGGTCTAGCAGGCGTTGGCTGAGAGCGTGGCCACGCAGGCGAAAGCTGTCTTTAGCCGTGGCGCGATACGCGGCTGCGTAGGCGGATAAAAGGCGGGCGTTCCAGCTGAGTAGTTGTTTGTTGTCGTTAAGGGGGCGACGTTGTCGAAGTTGCTGTTGTATTGCTGGCCAAGCGGGTGTGTTCAGTGCTTTGGGTAGCCAGCCTGCAGGGAGGGGCGGGGCTTGTTTAAGTTGCCAATTTTGTTCAATGAGGGCGTAGTCGGCGGCGGATAGTTGGGCGCGCAGTTGCTCGGCTTGCCAGAGGTAAACCCCGCCATCTTGTCCTTTGCTGTCGAGGGCGGATTGACTAGCATCGGCCAATCCGGTAATCGGGTTATAAAGTGCGTGTTGAATGTAGCTTAGGGTGCGTTCTGCTGTGTGGATAAAGTCGGTTCTGGCGAAGCGAACACCGGCGCGAAAAAACACTTCCGCTAGTTGGGCGTTGTCGTAAAGCATTTTTTCAAAGTGAGGTGTTTGCCAACTGGGATCGACTGTGTAGCGGAAAAAACCGTCATATACATGGTCGTATAGGTGTTCGTTTTGCATTTGCTCTAGGGTGAGGATGAGCCAGTCTTGCAGTTCGCTTGGTAGTGCAGCGTAGCTTATTAGGGCGTTTAGCAAAGGGCTGTGGGGAAATTTTTGTGTGCCTTCAAGTCCGCCTTGTAGCATATCGAGATATTGCGGCAGTTGTTGCAGTAGCGCGCGCGCAAATTGTTCTGGTGTGTAGTGGATAAGGCTTGGAGGGAGTGCGGAGTCGGTCTGGGCTAGTCGGCGTAGTGTGTCGGGTTGGGTTTGCCACCAGTGTTGTAGTTGGTTTAGCGTGCGGTTGAGTTGGGCGCTCGGTTGGTAGATGAATGCTGCGAAAGGCTGACCTTCAGGGGTGAGAATAGCGTGCAGTGGCCAGCCTGCCTGCCCTGTGTGGCGTCGGGCGAAATTTAGCAGGCCTGTGTCGATATCTGGTTGCAGTTCGCGGTCGATTTTAATGGCGATAAAGTGTTGATTGATTAGGCGCGCAATGTCGGGATCGCGGTAGTTTTCTTGCTGCATAACATGGCACCAGTGGCAAGCAAAGTAGCCCGATGATACAAAGATGAGTTTGTTTTGGCGTTGTGCTTGCGCAAAGGTTTCATCTTGCCAGAGTTGCCAGTGGATGGGGTCGTCTGCGTGTTGAGCGAGGTAGGCTGAAGGATGGTTGGTCAGCGCGTTAGCTGCGCTGCTAAAGCTGATACTCAGCAGTAGCAGGCCTGTTAATAAACGCAAAGCGTTAGGGTTTGTCGCTAACCGTCTTGGTTTCATCACGTTTGTCGTCTTGCGCGTTTTTGTTGCGTGCGAGCTGCGCCATTTCGGCATCAATTTTGTCGAATTCGGCGTCATAGTCAAAGTCATCATGCACTTGGTCGGCGTAGCGATTGTCGAAAGTTTCTTCGTCGTCTTGGGCTTTGGTGCGTCGTGAAATCACGTAGCCACCAACAATAATGCCCATTTCATACATAAGCCACATCGGCACGGCTAGGAGGGTTTGGGAGATGACATCTGGCGGTGTTAATAACATCCCAAGGACGAACGCGCCGACAATGACATACGGGCGCGCATGGCTAAGTGATTTTACTGTGACCATCCCGGAAATAATCAGCAGTACGGTGATGACCGGGACTTCAAACGCTAGGCCGAAGGCGAAAAACATCTTAATGACGAAGTCAAGGTAGAGCGCAATATCGGTGGCAATGGTGACGCCTTCGGGGGCGGTTTGTGATAAGAAACCGAAAACCAGCGGGAAGACAACGTAGTAGGAAAAGGCGCCACCGGCATAGAATAAGAATGAGCTAAAGAATAACACTGGCGCGACAAGCTGACGCTCGTGTTGATATAGAGCCGGGGCGATAAAAGCCCATAGTTGGTAAAGTAAAAACGGCATGGCGAGGTAGATGGCCAGCACAAGACTGAGCTTAAACGGGGTTAAAAATGGTGAGGCGACGCCAACGGCGATCATGCCGGCGTCTGTGGGTAAGTAGCGTGTTAAGGGCTCGGCAATGTAGGTGTAGATGTCATTGGCAAACGGAAATAAAAATAAGAAAAAAACCAATACCACGATGACGGCTTTGGATACTCGGTTGCGCAGTTCAAGCAGATGTTGAACCAGCGTCATTTCTTGATCATTTGGCGGTAGCGCGCTATTGCTCATGGTAAATGCTTATTTGGGTTGAGTGGTCGTAGGTTCGCCAGTTGGCGCGTGTATGTTTGGCTGAAACGCCGCCGCAGAATTGGGCGCGCTTGCTGTGCTAGCTTGTTCGTTTGGCTTAGTTTGTCCGTTTTGTCCAGCCGAAGCGGGGGTTGGAGAGCTCGTCGTTGCCGGATTGTTGGCATTTGCCGACGCGCTGACCGTTACTTGTTGACGAGCGTGTTGCAGTTCGTCTTCCGTTGGTTCGGCGTTGGCAAATGGACGTTGCAGTTCATCGAAGTTGATTTGGTCACGGACATCATCAAACCCTTTGTAAAGGTCTTGTTGAATATGTTCAAACCGTTGTTGCTCTTCTTTGAGGTCCATCGCTTGTTGTAACTCTCTCACCGTGTCGCGTAAATTGCTGTCTTCTTTTACGGAGTGGACAAAATTGCGCACTTTGCCGACAAATTGACCGGTTTTGCGCGCAATTTCCGGCATACGCTCAGGCCCTACCACAAGTAATGTGATAATGAGGATGACGACGATTTCGAGAAAGCCGATGTCGAACATATTAGTCCTTAAGGGTTAAATTAGACTTTTGGCTTGTCAGCGTCAGCTGGTTTTTCGGTCGCTTTAGCATCGTACACATTGTTAGATACTTGTGTTGTGTTGGTTATAGGGGCAGAGGCCGGATTAGCCGTGGTGTTTTCTAGTTTAGCTGGGTCTTGGTTAGCGTTTTGTGCCGCTGCGGCCGCTGCTTTTGCTTCGTCTTCTTCGCTTACGGCCTTTTTAAAACCCTTAATGGCGCCGCCTAAGTCAGAACCCAGGTTTTTTAGACGCTTGGCGCCGAATATAACTAATACGATGGCGAGAATGATTAATAGTTGCCAAATGCTAATGCCCATAATGTACTCCAAATAAAATAAAAATTTGCGAAGGTCGAATAATAGCAAATTCCGCTATCAGTTACCAAGTAAAGTCGAATAATAGCAAATTCCGCTATCAGTTACCAAGTAAATGTATGTGGATGTGAAACACTTCTTGTCCACCGGAAACACCGGTGTGAATTTGAGTTTTAAAACCGTCGAGGTTTTGTGCTTGAGCGATTTGCGGCAATAACAACATCATGTGCCCCATTAAGTCTTTATCTTCCGGTTTAAGATCAAATAGGGTGGGAATGGGTTTTTTCGGGATGATTAAAAGGTGAACACGTGCGCGCGGGTTAATGTCTTTAATGACGATACATTTGTCATCTTCGTAAACAAATTCGGCTGGGACTTCTTTGTTGATAATGCGGGTGAAAATACTTGGTTCTGTGTGCATGGTATAGGTCTCTTGTATTTTAGTTAGGGGTTTCTCTTCCGGCTTTTTCAACCAGTCCGGAGAGGCCAAAGCGACGTTGCAATTCTTTGAGTATGTCGTCACTGGAGAGCCCTTGATGGGCAAGTAGAACAAGGGTGTGAAACCACAGGTCAGTGATTTCATAGATGAGGTGCTCATGATCGCCATCCTTGGCGGCCATGACGGTTTCAATCGCTTCTTCGCCGACCTTTTTAAGGATTTTGTCGAGGCCTTTTGCATAAAGGCTGGCAACGTAAGAGGTGTCGGCGGATTCGCTTTTACGCGCTTGCAGAAGTGCGTCAAGTTGGTTTAGGATGCAGCTCATAGTCGTACCTCAATGCCCGCCTGCTGCATCGCTTGTTTAGCTTGGGCAATCGTATATTGGCCAAAATGAAAGATGCTGGCGGCGAGTACCGCTTGCGCATGACCTTGTGTTACGCCTTCAACTAGGTGCTGCAGTTCGCCCACGCCGCCTGAGGCGATGATGGGAATATCTACCGCGTCAGCAATGGCGCGAGTCAGTGCCAAGTCGAAACCGACTTTGGTGCCGTCTCTGTCCATGCTGGTAATGAGCAGTTCGCCAGCGCCATAGTCTGCCATGCGCTTTGCCCATTCTATCGCATCAATACCGGTCGGTTTGCGTCCGCCGTGGGTGAAAATTTCCCAACGATTGGCCTCGTTCGGCGCGCTTACTTTTTTTGCATCAATCGCTACCACAATACATTGTGAGCCAAATAAATCACTAGCTTGTCTGACAAATTCAGGATTAGAAATGGCCGCGCTATTGATTGAAACCTTATCGGCACCGGCGTTGAGCATTCGGCGCACATCTTCTACTTTGCGTATGCCGCCGCCAACTGTTAAGGGGATAAACACTTGGCTCGCAACTTGTTCAACAACATGAACGAGTGTTTCGCGCTCATCGGCCGTGGCGGTTATATCAAGAAATGTGATTTCATCGGCGCCTTGTTCATTGTAGCGCTTTGCGACTTCAACCGGGTCACCGGCATCGCGAATATCTACAAATTGCACCCCTTTTACTACGCGTCCGTTATCAACGTCCAAACAGGGAATAATACGTTTTGCAAGTCCCATTATGTACGTCCTGCTAAGCGGTCGGATAGGGCTTGTCCTTGTTGGAAATCGAGTGTTCCTTCATAGATGGCACGTCCGGTAATCGCGCCAATCACTCCGTCTTTTTCAATCTCGGCAAGCGCATGAATGTCGTCTAAATTGGTGATGCCGCCAGAGGCGATAATCGGAATGCTGAGGGCGCGAGCGAGTGCTTGTGTCGCATCGATATTCACGCCTTGCATCATGCCGTCTCGACCGATATCGGTATAAATAATGGCCTCAACGCCATCGTTTTCAAAGCGTTTGCCAAGATCGGCGACAAGATGGTCGGTTACTTCAGCCCAGCCGTTAATGGCGACGCGACCATCTTTCGCATCAAGTCCCACCATAATGTGGCCCGCAAATGCGTTGCAGGCTTGCTGAACAAAGCTTGGGTCGTGAACAGCTTTGGTGCCGATGATACAGTAGCTGACACCGGCATTGAGATAGGATTCAATCGTTTTTAAGTCGCGGATGCCGCCGCCGATTTGAATGGGAAGGTCGGGGTAGGCTTGGCGAACCTGTAGCACGGCATCTCCATTGACCGGCACGCCTTCAAACGCACCATTTAGATCAACCATGTGCAGGCGACGTGCACCTTGGCTAACCCAGCGTTCGGCCATGGCAACAATGTCGGAAGAAAACACAGTGGCGTCTTCCATGACGCCTTGGCGTAGACGAACACATTGTCCATCTTTTAAATCTATCGCAGGAATTAATAGCATCGGCTAATCCTTTGTCATGTTAGTGTCCGCTCCAAGAGAGGAAGTTTTTAAACAGTTGCAGGCCTGCATCCGCGCTTTTTTCAGGGTGCGCCTGGATGGCAAACAGTTGATTTTGTGCCACAGCACTGGCAAAGGGATGGATGTAGTGTGTGCGACCTATCACTTCACTTTCAAGAGCGGGTTGAATGTAGTAGCTGTGTACAAAGTAAAAGCGGCTGTCTTGCGCTATTTTGTGCCAAAGCGGGTGGGGGTGGCTTTGGTGGATTTGGTTCCAGCCCATGTGCGGGATTTTCTGTTCAGGTTGGCGACTGTTATCAAAGCGTTTGACCTGTCCTGGAATAATGTTTAAGCAGTCCACACCGTCATTTTCATCGGAGTGAGACATTAAAACCTGTAGCCCCATGCAGATACCCAAAAAAGGCTTGCTTTGTGCCGCCTGTTGCAGCGGTGTAACTAAGCCACACTCGGTCAGTGCTTGCATACAGGCTTTGGCTGCCCCTTGTCCGGGAAAAATAACGGCGTCCGCGTTTAATATATCTTGTGCGTGCTGGCTGAGCAGAATATGGGTACCGTCTGGAGCAACGTGCTCGGCCGCTTTGGCTACTGAGCGCAAGTTACCCATGCCATAGTCAACGACTACGACCTGTTTAAGACTCATTTATAAACTCCCTTTAGTCGATGGAAGTTGCCCGGCCATGCGCGGATCTTCGGCTAGCGCCATACGTAGCGCTCGGCCGAAAGCTTTGAAAATGGTTTCGGCTTGATGGTGTGCATTGTGACCGCGAAGATTGTCTATGTGCAGTGTAGCTTGTGCATGGTTGACAAAACCTTGAAAAAACTCGGCCACAAGTTCGGTTTCAAATTGGCCGATTTGAGCGCGAGTAAATTGCGCGTTAAATGTCAAACCCGGGCGCCCAGACAAGTCGATGACAACGCGCGAAAGGGCTTCGTCTAGGGGGACATAGGCATGACCGTAACGTTGAATACCGCGTTTGTCACCCACGGCCTGGCGAAGAGCTTGGCCTAAACAAATGCCAATGTCCTCAACGGTGTGGTGGTCATCAATATGAGTGTCACCGCGCGCTTTGATCGATAAATCAATCATGCCATGGCGCGCTATTTGGTCGAGCATATGTTCAAAAAAAGGCACGCCTGTTTCTAAATTGGCTTTTCCTTCGCCATCAAGGTTGATCTCTAACTGAATCTGTGTTTCGAGGGTGTTGCGTTCGATTTTCGCTGTGCGCATTACTATTCCATCAGCCAAATAAAGGGAAATAATGATACTGAAAAATTAAGAAAATTGCACTCTCTATCCTTTTTGTATGTAAAAGTGCTAAATAGTGTATTGGAGCTCTATGTTGAATAGGGTGGGTTAGCGGATGTGGGCAAAGTTAAGCAGGCTGAATAGGCTTGAATAACGAGGTCATAAATTTTTTTTAGTTGTACCTTTATGGCGTATTCATGGATAATTCGAGTGATTTTTTGAGTGCCTCCTAGGTTGGTGTTTTGCAGGCAAATGGTGAATCTTGATGTAAATTAACTTTCATCATATTTTTAAGCAGAAAAGAAACGCTCAAAGCCCTATAATTGGGCTCGAGGAGTTTCTGGAAGGCTTGGATGCTAAACAAGAGCCGACAGGGGCGAAACTTTAAGACTAAAAGGGGAATCCAACTGATGGATACTACAATGACAAAACCACAATATGACGACGGGGTGGTTAAGTACTTGACCGTTCTTGCAGTCGTGTTTTTGGTGTTGGGAACGGCAATGGGAACTTTTGCCGCAGCACAATTAGCATGGCCTGCCTTGAACTTTGATATTGCTGAAATTACCTTTGCTCGCCTTCGTGTAATGCATACCAACACCGTTATCTTTGCATTCGGTGGTATGACGCTTATGGCTACAGCGTTCTATACTGTTCAAAGAACCAACGGTGTAAAACTTTGGAGCAATGGCATGGCTTGGTTGACCGCCGTGCTATTTACAATCGGCTTGTTACTCGCCGTGATTACCTTATCAATGGGGATGACTCAGGGTAAGGAATATCATGAGTTGATTTGGCCGCTTGATATTGCCGTGGCAATTGTTTGGGTGCTTTATACCTTTAACTTTGTTATGACGATTGCATCACGTAACCAGCAAACGCATTCACACGTTTATGTGTCCAACTGGTTCTTCTTAGGTATGATGATTATGATCACTTACCTATATGTGGTGAATGGTTTGGCCATTCCAGTATCGCTATTCCAATCCTACTCTATTTTTAGTGGTGTACAAGACGCCATGATTCAATGGTGGTGGGGTCATAATGCGGTTGGTTTCTTCTTGACCGCCGGTTTCTTGGGTATTATGTATTACTTTGTGCCTAAGCAAGCTCAACGCCCTGTCTACTCTTATCGTTTATCTGTTATCCACTTTTGGGCATTAATGTTTGGTTATGTGTGGCTAGGTGCTCACCACCTTCAATATACTGCCTTGCCAGACTGGACTGGCTCTTTGGGAGCGGTTATTTCCTTGGCGATGATTATCCCATCATGGGGTGGCGCGCTTAACGGGATGCTAACGCTTTCAGGTGCTTGGGACCGTTTACGTACAGACTATATTTTGCGTTTCTTGATTATGGCGTTGGCTTTCTATGCCATGTCTACCTTCGAAGGCCCAGTTATGTCGGCGAAAACGGTAAACGCATTGTCTCACTATACTGACTGGACAATTGGTCACGTACACTCTGGTGCATTAGGCTGGGTTGCCATGGTTTCTATCGGTGCCATTTATCACATGATAATGAAACTTTGGAACACTGAAATGTACTCTATGCGTTTGATTAACTTCCATTTCTGGTTGGCGACAATCGGTACTGTGTTGTACATCGTGGCAATGTGGGTTTCAGGTATTATGCAAGGTTTGATGTGGCGTGCTTATGACGAGTACGGTATGTTGGCATACACTTTTGCTGAATCTGTGGCTGCGATGCATCCTTACTATGTGATGCGTACTATCGGTGGCCTGTTGTTTACGTCGGGTGCAGTTGTGATGTTGTATAACGTCGTCATGACCATCAAGATGGCACAAGCTAAGCAAACGAGTGCAGTCGCTGCAAACGCTTAAAATAACAAGAACAGGTGGGTTCAGTTTTATACTGAACCACCCAGTCTAAATTAATGAGTTGAGGAGCAGAAACTCATGGCAGATCAAACTCCAAAAAATTTCCAAGATCGTACCGAACGTAATGTGTTCGCAATGATGTTGGCAACCGCTTTTGCTGTGTCAATCGCGGGTATTGTTGAAATCGTACCTCTGTTCTATCTGAAGTCAGCGGTGGATTACACCGAACAAACAGATAAATACGGTAACGTTAAAAACGAGAAGTTCCCAGAGCTTGTATGGGAACGTAGCTTTACTGAGCAAGATGGTAAGGTTGTGTCTGATAAGCGTTTGTTCTATAAAACAGCAAGCGGTACTTGGGCATCTGACTGGAAAGCCGGTGAAGGTGTACGTCCGTATACGCCGTTAGAGTTAGCAGGTCGTGATATTTACCTTCGTGAAGGTTGTTACATTTGCCATTCGCAAATGATTCGTCCATTCCGTGATGAACGTGAGCGTTATGGTCATTTTTCACTCGCGACCGAATCTATGTATGATCATCCTTTCCAATGGGGTTCAAAACGTACTGGGCCTGACTTGGCGCGCGTGGGTGGCAAATACTCGGATGAGTGGCATGTTATGCACTTATTGCGACCACAAGACTTAGTGCCAGAGTCGGTTATGCCGGCTTATCCTTGGTTGTCTGAAAACAGTGTGGAGAAAGACTTTTTTGGTACAACACGCGATATGCAGGCTCGTCTAAAAGCGATGCGCGCTATTGGTGTGCCATACACTGATGAAGAAATTGAGCTGGCGCAAGAGCACGTTAAGGGTAAGACTGAGATGGATGCGATTGTCGCTTATATGCAAGTTTTAGGAACCATGGTTAAGCTAGACGATAGCAAGGTTTACCGTGAATAAAATTCAACAATACTTCAGCACAGACTGGGCTTCAATGACGGGTCAAGACTGGGCTGGACTAATCATAACAGTACTTATTTTTATCGGTATGGCCGTTGCGTTTTGGTGGGCTTTACGTCCTGGTAAGCGCAAGGAGCTTGAGGAGCAAAAATATAAAGTACTTAATGATGATTAATTATTCTGAGGAGAATAAGTATGGCACAACATAATCCATGGCCAGATGAAGGTAACACAGGTCATATTTGGGATGAGGATATTCGCGAGTTAGATAATCCTCCTCCCTTGTGGTGGATGCTGGCGTTTTATGCCGGTTTTATTATGATAATTTTTTACGCACTGTATTACCCATCTATTCCGTTGGCTGATGATCACACCAAAGGGATGGCCGGCTGGACAGCGGTTGAAGAATACAAGCAAGATTTCAAAGTACTTAATGATTGGCGTGAACGTACTTTCGCTGCGGAAGAAGAAAAGTTAAGAACAATGGATGTTGCTGATATTTTGAAAGACGATAACCTTCGTGCGTATGCAGTAAATACATCAAAAGTGCTGTTTGGTGATTATTGTATGGCTTGCCATGGTGCAGGTGGTCAGGGTAATCCTAACTTTCCTGTTATTGCAAACGATGATTGGTTATGGGGTGGTTCTATCAAGCAGATCGAGGCATCACTTATCAATGGCCGTTTAGGTAATATGCCTGCACGCGGTATGATGGGCAATCTATCAGATGAAGAAATTCGTCAGGTTGCAGAGTACTCATTAGCTCTTGGAGCCGGCGAGGGTGACCAAGCTCAGTATGCTGCCGGTAAAGCAATTTACAGTGGTAAGGGTATGTGTATGGCTTGTCATGGTCCACAAGGTAAGCCACTCGCGCCCACTGGAGCAACTAACCTAACAGATCAAATTTACCGTTTCCAAGGTACACCAAGTAATTTACAAGCTTCTGCTCTTGAAGCTTATATTCATACGATTACTTACGGTGTAAACGTGAAAAAGGATGGTCAGTTCTTAGCTGAAACACGCCGTGCTGAAATGCCTGCGTTTAAAGAACGTTTACCAGATGCAGACGTCAATATTAAGCGTCTCGCGGTTTATGTACATCAGTTAGGTGGTGGTCAGTAATATCCTAGTTGTAACCGGTTAGCCTGGTTACAACTAAATGGACTAATTCGTATTACAAAACAGCGGTTCTGAGGAGAACATTATGAACGAGTTAAATAGTGATTGGGTACTATGGGGTTCTATTCTCACCGTGGTCCTAAGTTTGGTTGCGTTGTTGGCTTATGGTTGGAAAATTTTCCGTGGCATGGAAGGCATGGAAAAAGATGAGCATAAGTAAGCGTGAAGTCTGAAGTAAATAAAAATAGGCCTAACTGAAGTTAGGCCTATTTTTATTTATACCGCTCAATAAAAACTTTCAAATAATTTAATAAAAATAATAGCTAGAATAAGCATAAACAGCATTATTGTGTATTTAAACCTTTCTCAATATAGGAAGACGGGCCATGTCGGAAAACAGTAAAAAAGAAGCATATAGACCCAAAATCCATACCGGGTCGGTATTGGATAATGTCAAAGTTGAATCAAAAACATTGGATGATATTGGTGTTGAAATTCTGCCGATTCACACAGGTGGCACTATTCATGCCAAGCGTATAGGTGGAAAGTTTCGCACGTTTAAATGGTTGGCGGCATCGTTTTGGATTATTCTTTTTATTGGTCCTTATTTGCGTTGGAATGGTAATCAAGCCATTCTGTGGGATTTAACAAATCGCCAGTTCCATATTTTTGGCTTAACGATTTTGCCGCAAGATATTTGGATGCTGGCGATGATTTTATTATTTTTTGCACTTTTGCTAGCGGCATCGACGGCTATTGCTGGGCGTGTATGGTGTGGATATTTTTGTTTTCATACGGTTTGGGTGGATGTATTTACTTGGATTGAAGAAAAGATAGAAGGTAAGCCCGGTAAGCGCATTAAGCTTGATGCTGAGCCGATGAGTTTTTCCAAATTTAAAATTAAACTGCCTAAGCATATTCTTTGGCTTGTTATCGCGTTTATGACTGGCTTTAGTTTTTTGGCATATTTTGTCGATTCTTTTGAGTTATGGGCGCGTTTGCTTAGCTTTCAGCTAGGGTATTATGAGTTTATGACGATCGCGGTTCTGACGTTGTTGACCTATGTAACAGCTGGCTTTATGCGTGAACAAGTGTGTATGGGTTTTTGTCCTTATTCACGTATTCAGGGCGCGATGACTGATACAGAAACAGTGATGCCAACTTATGACCGTGATCGCGGCGAACCGCGCGGTCGTGCTAAACGCCCTAAACCGGGTGAGGAAGCGCCGGTGTTGGGTGATTGCATCGATTGTCGGATGTGTGTTGATGTTTGTCCTACGGGTGTAGATATCCGGTTGGGTCAGCAGTTTGGTTGTATTACGTGTGGTTTATGTATTGATGCCTGTGATGAAATCATGGAAAAGGTGAATAAACCAAAGGGTCTGATTCGTTACGCCGCAATAAATGAGTTTGCTGGCAAAGCCTTGCCGCCGATTTGGCGTCGCCCGCGTGTGATAGTTTATGGTTCGATTATGACGTTTGCGGCGGCGGCGATGATTTGGGGGCTAACCACTATGTCGCCTATCGATGTGAAGGTTTTAAAAGAACGTGCGCCGCTATATGCGCAAATGAGTGACGGGACGATTCAAAATAAGTACACCGTTAAAATTGTGAACAAGGGCGAGCAGTTGATGCGCGCGGAGATTAAGGTAGATGGCGTTAAGGATTTGGTTTATATCGCTGATCGTATCGCTGATGTTGAACCTGGAAATGTCGCTTCTGTAACGCTGTTTATTCGTATTCCCCGTGAATCATTAACTTCGGACAGTTTGCCTGTTGATATTATTGTTACGGACTTAAATAATCCTGCTATAAAAGAAACCTATAGTAGTGTGTTCCACAGTCCTAAGCGTTAATAAGGTGGGTTAACGATACGACTTCTACTTGTTTAAAGTAGGAGTCGTTTTTGTTTAAACACTGGTTAGATTCGGTGTATTATTAGCCGGTTTGTTGCTAAAAGGAGAGGCGATATGAGCCATGTAAAACAGGGTACTCGTGATTGGAGCGTGGCTTGGAAAAACCCACTGGTCATATTTTGGTTTGCTATTTTGACGATTGTGTTGTTAGTTAATTTTTTTATGGTCAGTATGGCGATCGTGACAAGTCCGGGCTTGGTAATCGATGATTTTTATGAGCGTGGGAAAAACCACGCCGCGATTATGGCTGAACGCTTGGAAATGGAAAAAATGGGCTGGCAATTAGATGTCGATATGCCGTTATTAGTTGAAGGTAAGTCTGAAAAAATCACCCTTACAGTAAAAGATAAAGAGGGCAATTTATTTGATGTAGATTCGGCCGTATTATATTATTATCGCCCTTCTGACAAATCATTGGATGGCTCGACGGTTCTTCAATCTGCTGGTTCAAGCGGGCGCTATGTAGCTGACTTTACTCTTCCGTTAAAAGGAAAGTGGGACTTCATTCTCGAGGTTGTAAAGGGGGATAAAAAATACAGTGTTGGCCGTTCGATTATGGTTCAGGATCCTGAGTGATTGAATGAGCGCTTGTTATCACTGTGGTCAAGCGATTAAACCCCATGAGCGAGTAGAGCGCAGCATTCAGGGTAAACAGCAGGCGTTTTGTTGTCATGGTTGTGCCTCAGTTTGTGAGGTGATACATGAATCAGGCTTGGATAGTTTTTACCGTTTATCTCCCCAGACGGCGCGACCTAGTCAAAATAAAAGGGCGTTTGAAACCAATCTTGAATTTTACGACTATGACGAAGTGCAATCTGCCTTTGTCAAAGACCTTTCTAATCATCGTTCGATTACGCTGATGTCGGACGCTATTCATTGTGCAGCGTGTATTTGGTTAATTGAACACTCGCTGGCTAAGCTTGATGGCGTGTTACACGCGAATGTAAACTTCACAAATAAACAAATAAAAATTCGCTGGGATAACCAGCGGATCAAATTGTCTGACATTATTCGGCGACTTGGACAAATTGGTTATGATGCTAAACCCTACGATGCTGCAGAAAGTGAAAAGGCTTATCGTAAGGCGAATCGTGATTTGCTGTATCGTCTAGGATTTGCCGGTTTTGCGGTGATGAATGCGATGTGGTTTTCGGTGGCGTTGTATACCGGTGCGCAAGAAGATGATGAGTATCGGTCCTATTTTTATCTTGTTTTATTTTTACTCGCATCTGTGACCTTAATTTATTCTGCCCAGCCTTTTTTTAAAGGTGCTTGGCAAAGTCTTAAAGCCAAAACCGTAGGAATGGATGTATCGATTAGTTTGGGCTTGTTGGTCACATACGGTTATTCCACGTGGATTATGCTTAATCCACAAGCGGGTCAGGCTTTTTTTGCCACGGTAATCGATTTAACGTTTTTACTGCTGGTGGGGCGTTATCTCGAAGCGATTTCAAAAAACAAAGCGTTAGATGCAACGCGACGTTTGATGGATTTGCAGCCAAAAGTAGCGCGTAAACTGGAAAACAATATTGAGCTTATTGTCCCGGTGCGCCTGTTGAAGGCAGGTGATTGTGTGCAGGTTAAGCCGGGTGATAAGTTCCCTGTCGATGGCTGTGTTATCGCCGGTCAAGGTCAGGTAAACGAATCCATGTTAAGCGGCGAATCTCGTGAAGTGTATAAGCAAGAGGGCAGTACGGTCGCGGCCGGAACGATAAACTTAGATGGCTCGCTGACAGTGCGGGTAGAGTCGACGCTGGAGCATACTAAGCTTGGGCGTATCATTCATTTGGTTGAAGAGGCACAAGGGTCAAAGGCCACTATTCAATGTACGGCGGAAAAAATTATGCCTTGGTTTGTCAGTGTGACACTGGCTTTGGCGGCGCTGTCGTTTACATATTGGTGGATACATGATTCGCTGGAGCTGGCGATTATGGCGGGTACCACGGTATTGATTATTACTTGTCCATGTGCTCTTGGATTGGCAACACCGATGGCGATGGCGGTGGCATCGGGGGTGGCGGCGCGTAATGGAATTTTGGTCAAGCATGGTGTTGTATTGGAAATGCTCAATGAATTGGATCATTTCGTATTCGATAAAACAGGTACATTAACAAAAGGAAAGATGAAGTGGGTTGATGCGATGTGGCAACCAGGCCTGCAAATTGCACAGTGGTTGCCTCGGATTGCATTGATAGAGCAGCGTTCCGAACATAGTTTGGGACGCGCACTAGTAGACTATGTCGCGCAGCAGCAACCAAATTGGCGAAGCGCAACAGCGTGTCTCACCTATTTCAAAGCGATACCTGGGCGCGGGGTGGAGGCGCAATTAGACGCGACGTTGACGATGAAAATCGGTACTGCTGATTGGCTTGTACAGTCAGGTATTCGTTTACCGGATGCCTTGGTTGCGAAAGCAGACCAACAGGCGAGCCAAGGAAGAACGAGTGTTTGGGTCGCAGCCGATAAGGATGTAATTGGGGTAATTTTTGTTGAAGACGCCTTGCGTGACGATGCTTTCGAGCTGATCGATCGTTTAAAGCAGCGCGGTAAACAAGTGACCCTACTCAGCGGTGATCGTTATGCGGTCGCCGAGGCGGTAGCCAAGCAGCTTGGCGGTATGGCGGTGATTGCCGAGGTATTACCTGAAGACAAAAGTGACGTCATTCGTCAGCTACAAGCCAAGGGTCAAAAGGTGGCTATGGTGGGTGATGGGGTAAATGATGCGCCTGCCCTTTCGCGCGCGCAAGTTGGTTTTGCTCTGGGGGCGGGCACCGACGTGTCGATGGATTCGGCAGATATTGTCTTGTTAAACAATGAGTTGCTTTCGATAGATGCTGCGCTTGACTTATCAGCGTACACGCTCAAAACGGTAAAACAAAATATTCTAATGTCAATCAGCTATAACGTGGTGATGGTGCCGTTAGCGATGGCGGCGATGTTGACCCCATTAATCGCTTCTATCACTATGCCGCTAAGTAGTTTAGCGGTTATTTTTAATGCTATGAGGATTCGACGGTTTTTTAAACCTCGTCGTTAATAGTTGTAAAAACGAGAGTGAAATATGGAAATTATTTATATCACCATTCCACTGGTGTTGGTGGTGGGCAGTTTGGTTGTTGGCGTATTTATTTGGATGGCAAAAAAAGGGCAGTTTGATGATTTGGACGGCGCAGCACATAGAATATTGCTTGATGATGAGGCAGATAGCGCGTCCAAAGCAGCGCAAAAATCTTTGGAGACCGAACAAGCAAATAACCGCACAGATGAAAAAACGCCGTCTTGATGAACGCTTGTATCTAGCGCTATCGGATTGGCAGACAATGAACACAATCATTAAATTCAGTACAAAAACACTATGGCATGAAGATTATTTAAAATAAACAGGCCTAAATATTAAACATCTTTGCGTTCTTCTTGGTTCAAAAAAAAGATTTGCTCGTCGAATCTGACTCTGCGGACTGTTGCAATAAACTGTTTCATAGCCTCAGTACGCGTTAATAACGAAAGCTTTAAATTGAAAAATAATCTTGCCTTTATCCTAGCACCGAGGTGATTGTTTTGGCTTCATAAAGCCGTTTCAATCTTGCCCAACGTGTATCTTAAGCTTTGCGTCCGACAAACCACACCATACGTTGTGCGTGCCGATGGCTATCCGGCAGCCAACCCTCCCCGTATACCTCACAGCTTAATTGTTTAGACCAGGCCTGCTGAAGTTCACCCGAATAGAGATAAAACAGCGGATTACGCGGTGCGTTGGCGTGAATCGGAGCTAAAAAAGTTTGGTAATACAACAAGCCACCGGGTTTTAGAGCGTTGGCCAGCGAGTCTAACAGCGTATGTTGTAAATATCGGCTCACGACAATGACATCAAACCGATCTGCAGGTAATGGCGTGCGAAGGACATCTACCACGCGCGGTTGCAGGTTGTGTAAACCTTGTAAATTGCGCCATTTGTCGAGTAGGCTTATCGCTTGTTCAGCTTGATCCCAGGCCTCAGTATTCAGGCCGCAGCGCGCTAAAAAACGCGCATTGCCCCCTAAGCCACAAGCCAAATCCAGCGCATGACCAGATAGCGGTAGATAATGCGCGTGCTGATTGAGCACCCAAGCTGGCTCAGCCGGTGTTGAAAGTTCGGCTTGGGCATAAATTTCGTTCCACTTATCCGACATAACAACCTTTGTGCTAAGCGCGCCAAAAAGCGCGAGTTAAAATAACCAGCAAGGTAAAAATTTCCAAGCGTCCAAGTAGCATTGATAAGGTGAGTATCCATTTTTGTGGATCATTAATTTGACTGAAATTTGCGGCCACTTCACCCAGTCCCGGACCGAGGTTGTTGAGGGTTGCCGCAGTGGCAGAAAATGCAGTCACTTGATCCATATCAAAGGCCATTAGGGCTAATAAAATAACGGCAAAGGTGGCGACATATAGGGCAAAAAAGCCCCATACCGACGACATAACGCGATCGGATATTTCGCGTCCATTGAGTTTTACCGGCATCAATGCATTCGGATGCATCAAGCGGTGGATTTCGCGCACGCCTTGTTTAAAAAGTAACAAGAAGCGGATGACTTTAATCCCCCCGCCTGTTGATCCGGCGCTACCACCGATAAAACTCATAAAAATCAACATCACCGGCAAAAACCCCGGCCAGGCGGGAAAGTCGGCATTACCAAAACCGGTGGTGGTCGAAATGGATACGGTCATAAACGCACCGTAGCGTAAGGCTTCAAGCAAGCTCTCATAGACTTGTTGAAAATATAAATAGGCTGTGCTGACGATGATGCCAACCAATAATACGGCGGTATAGGTTTTGAACTCAGGGTCGAGCAGATAATTATTGACTGTCATGCCGCGGAAAGCGCGAAAATGAAGGGCAAAATTAGCCCCGGCTAAAAACATAAAGAAAATGGCAATCGACTCGACAGTTGCGCTATTAAAGTGAGCGATACTGGCATCATGGGTGGAAAACCCACCGATGGCCACGGTAGAAAAGCTATGTCCGATGGCATCAAACCAACTCATGCCAGCCAGCCAATACGCTAGCGCACAAGCGATGGTGAGTGCCACATAAATCAACCAAAGGGTTTTCGCGGTTTCGGAAATACGCGGGGCGAGTTTGTTATCTTTTGTCGGGCCGGGCATTTCTGCGCGATACAGCTGCATTCCACCAACTCCCAGCATCGGTAAAATCGCCACTGCCAGTACGATAATCCCCATGCCACCAAGCCATTGGAGCTGTTGGCGATACCATAAAATCGCATGAGGCATGGAGTCCAAGCCGCTTAAAATAGTCGCACCAGTGGTGGTTAAGCCGGAAAAAGACTCAAACACGGCATCAGTAATCGAAATCGGCACATCATCTTCTAAAATAAACGGCAAGGCGCCGACCATGCCCAGCGCTGTCCAGAACATAATCACCACGATAAAACCGTCTCGGATTTTAAGTTCGCGCCGATGGCGACGATTGGGCCACCAAAGTAAAAATCCGGACACGAGCGTGAGTGCCAACGCCGTGGAAAAGGCAATGAGTGCGCCATCTTGATAAATTAATGCAATGACAATCGGTGGCAGCAGACTTAAGCTGTATACCATGAGCAAAATGCCGAGGATTTTAACGATAATTTTGGTGTGCATACATCACCCCAACCAGCTGCGCCGTTCATCCGGCGAAAACAAGCGTGTGACCTCTTCGGCGCGTTGGCGGTCGGTAAGGAACAAAATCACATGGTCCTCTGCCTCAATCACTAAGTCGCGATGTGCGAACAGGACTTGTTCATCGCGTACGATACAGCCGATGGTAATATCGTGCGGCCATTCGATGTCGATTAAACGTTTACCAATGACCTTGGAAGTATTTTCACTACCGTGAACGATAATTTCCATTGCTTCAGCGGCACCACGGCGCAAAGTAAACGCTTTGACCGTATCGCCTTGGCGCATATAGTGCAACAGATTATTGGTGGTGATGCGATCGGCGGAAAGAGCAATATCGATGGTATTGAGATGAATAAGTTCGATATAAGACTGGTTATTGACCAAGGCAATAACGCGACGAACGCCGAGTTTTTTCGCCAGCATCGAGGAAATAATATTGGCCTCATCTTTATTGGTGACGGCAATAAACAAATCGATTTCATCGATGTTTTCTTCGATTAGCAAGTCTTTATCGGCGACATCGCCGTGAATAATAATGGCCTTTTCCAGTACTTCGGCAATTTCGCGTGCACGGCTGATATTGTGATCAATAATCTTAACTTGGTGCGTATTTTCGAGTTGTTTGGCCAAATTAAAGCCAATGTGTCCGCCACCAGCAATCATAATATTACGCGCCTTTTTTTGTTTTTCGCGGCGAAACTCTTCCACAATCAGTGAAATATCATGGGGCTCTGCCAAGAAAAAAACCTCATCACCGACACGAATCGTTACCTCGCCGGTAGGCATCACCACTTCATCTTGGCGATAAATAGCGACAATACGTGTTTTGACTTTGGAGGGTAAATGTTCTTTTAACTCGCGGATTTTTTTACCGACCAATGGCCCGCCATTGTGTGCGCGCATGGCCACCAAGCGCACCTTGCCTTCAGCAAAATCGACCACCTGCAAAGAGCCGGGGTATTTAATCAACTGCATAATGTAATCGGTCACGAGGTTTTCCGGGCTGATCAGAACATCAATCGGAATTGCGTTAGTACTGAATTCACGATTAAACAACTCTGGGTGTTGTAAATAATCCAAGCCGCGAATACGAGCAATTTTAGTAGTTGTTTTGAACAGAATATGTGCGACCTGACAAGCGCATATATTGGTTTCATCGTTTTGCGTGGCGGCGATAAGCAAGTCGGCATATTCCAACCCCGCTTGTAATAACACGCTAGGGTGAGAGGCATGGCCATGAACCGTGCGGATATCTAAACGATCTTGCAAACGCTGTAGGTTAGCATTATCCAAGTCCACTACGGTGACATCGTTATTGTCGGTTGTCAGTAACTCGGCTAAAGATGAGCCGACCTGTCCGGCGCCCAGGATAATAATATTCATCGACTTTTTCCTTAAATCGGATCTTTTGGATCTATCTCTAGCGCTTTGAGTTTACGGTAGAGATGGGTGCGCTCAATGCCTGAGCGGCGCGCGGTTTCCGTCACGCTGCCGCAGGTTTCGCGCAATAATTGCTTTAAATAGGCCGCTTCAAATTGTTCTTTAGCTGTTTTTAAATCCATTGACGTATCAATCGATGCCGCATTGTAGTACTGCTGTGAAGATTGGGTCAAGCTATGCTTAACTTCATCCGCTAACACTTCGCCGTGGCCTAAAATAAGCAAACGCTGAACAAGGTTTTTTAACTCGCGCAAATTGCCCGGCCAGCTATATTGACGCAGTGCGTGTAGCGCGTCCTCACTGAAATGGCGACGTTGCAAGCCCTCTTGTTGGATAAAGCTTTGCATAAAAAATGTGACCAACTCCTCCATATCTTCTGAATGCTGGCGCAGCGCAGGAATCAGAATCGGCATCACGTTTAAACGCTTAAATAAATCTTCGCGAAAGCGCCCCGCACTGACGTGTAACTCTAAGTTTTCGCGGGTGCTGCAAATCAAACGTAAATCAAGCGGGTGAAGTTTATCGCTGTTCAAACGGCGATAACCCTGCTCAAAAATGATTTCGGCTAAAAAGTTTTGTCCCGCCGCGCTGAGTTGTTCGACATTCGCTATCACCAAGGTGCCGCCTTTAATCTGCTCGATTTGGCCAACGCGCGCGCTTTTTTCTTCTACACTGCCTAACCAATGGCTCAGTTGTTCGGACAGCATTTGTGCTGATAGATGTACGATCGGTTGATTTGCACGTGCGCTGTGTTGATGAATGGCTTGCGCAAAAAACTGTTTGCCACTGCCGGCCTCGCCAATCGCTAAAATAGGCATAGTATATTTGCCCAAGCGCTCTACGGTGTCGCGCAGTTCGCGCATGGCTTTGCTTTTACCAATCGGCATCACTAAACCCGGCTGCGCCTGCTTTAGACGTTGGTTCTCGTGTTTTAATCGGTTATGCTGTAATGCGCGCTCGGCGGTGACAATCAGCTTGGCCAACGACAGCGGTTTTTCTAAAAAATCGTACGCGCCATGGCGTGTGGCCTCAATCGCGGTTTCGATGGTGCCGTGGCCGGACATCATCACTACCGTTGTATGTTCGAGCAGTTGTTCGCTGACCATTTCCTTAATCAGTGAAATGCCGTCAATATCGGGCATCCACACGTCAAGAAAGATGACGTCTGGGACTTGGTCGCGCCAAGCTTGCCGCGCTTGCACACCATTGGCGGCGGTTTTAACGCGATAGCCTTCTTCAACAAAAATTTCCTGCATTAAACTGCGAATATCTTTTTCATCATCCACTACTAATAGAGTAGCGGTGGTTGTGGGCGCGTTTTTTTGCATCAAATATCATCCACATTCACTTTGGAAAGAATAAGCGTAAAGCAAGTACCTTGCCCGGGTACGCTGGTTACGTCGATTTGGCCATTATGTTCTTCAACGATTTTTTTCACAATCGCTAAACCCAGCCCGGTACCTTTAGGTTTAGCGGTGGCATAGGGTTCAAAAATCCAATTTTTGGCTTGCTCCGGTAGCCCTTGGCCATTGTCACAAAACTCAACCTCAATCTTATCACGATAGCGCGCGCAATCGGTGCGCACGCGGATACGCGCCTGCGCCGAGTTTTCGCTGGCTTCGAGGGCATTTTTAATCAGATTATGAAACAGCTGGCGTAGGCGTGCGCTATCGGCAAGCACAAGCGGGCATTGGGCATCAAGTTGTAGCTGAATCAAATCGTTCTCGTCTTGGTTGGGGGTTTGGTAGAGCGATACGATGTCTAAAATTAACTCGTTTAAATCAATTAGGCGCCGTTGCATTTGCGGGGTATGCGCATAGTCGATAAACGCTTGCACCAGCGCTTGCATGGTATCGACTTGATCAATAATGGTGCGCGTCATGCGCTGCAAAAAGGCCTGTTCGCTGTCATCGAGCTTGGGTGATAATTTCATTTGTAAGCGTTCAGCACTCAGTTGAATCGGCGTGAGAGGGTTTTTGATTTCGTGCGCCAAACGGCGTGCAACGTCGCTCCAAGCAACATGGCGCTGAGCCTGTACCAGTTCGGTAATATCATCCAATACCATGACAAATCCACCGATTTTTTGATCGATACTGGGTAGGGTAGAGCCGTGGATTAAGATAATCCGCTGTTCGTTATCTAGCTGCAGATTAATCTGCTCGTGCCAGGGTTTGGGATCGCTTTTACGCATTTGTGATGCTTCAAAACGCGGCGTTACGGCATCGAAAAACGGTTTAAGGTGCGGGGTGTTGGTTTTTTCCAGCAGATCGCAAAACGGTTGGCCGACGAAATCCTGCAACGCTAATCCCAAAATATGGCTGGCAGCTTCATTATAGGTGCGAATACGACGATTCATGTCCAGCGTCAGTACGCCGTTTGTGAGGTTACGAATAATGGCTTGGAAATACAAACGCTGGACTTCGGTTTGTTGATGGTTAATTTTAATTTCGTTTCGCGTTTTGGCGATTTGTTGTGTCATATCGTTAAATGACTGCATTAACCGGCCGAATTCGTCATTGCCGGATACTTGCATTTGCGTAGTGTAATCGCCTTGGGCGACGCGCTGTGTTCCCTGAATCAAGCGGCGAATTGGGCGGGTTAAGTTTTGCGCCGCTTGCACGGTAAACAACAAGGCCGTGACCAAGGTAAGCAGTAACACCATCGACAAGATAAGGGTGAAGCTGGTTTTTAAAGGTTGGCGTAAATAGTTTAACTCGTGATATTGGCTTTCGGCATGGCGTACCGACTGGGCGTAACGCGTAATATTATCAGGAATCGGGAAGATAGCTTGGAGCGGATAAACCTGGTTAATAAACGGATCGTTGATCGGCACAACAATCCGAATGACCTCTTGTCCCGTTTCAGGCAGACTTTCGACGGCGGCGTAGCTGTGGCGTTGGCGGACTTGTTGAAACAGGTTGTCGCCCGGTGTGGTCGGTAGAATACGCGTGCCATAGCTGTGGCTAAAAGCCAGCAGTTGACCGTTGGATTGATACAGCGCCACTTCTTGTGCGTTAAGTTGTTGGCGCAGTTCGTTAATCACCATCGCCGGATTTTGGGTGAGCAGTGGGCGCAAGCTTTGCTCCGCGCGCAAGGTTTGGTTGAGGCTGTCACGGGTAGCGTGGTCGAGGTTAGCGCGCACCAGTGCGCTGGCATCGCTGAGCGCTTGTTCGGTGCGTACGTCAAACCATTGGTCAATCCCTTGGTGGATAAAACTGATGGCAAAGTAGTACAAAATCACAATCGGAAAAGCCAGCAGCAAGGTCAGGGTCGAAGTAAGCTTAATGGTGGTTTTGATGCCGGATACGCCCTGCTTATATTGGCGGTGAAGGCGAAATAAGGTGCGTAATAACAGGGCCAGCAAAATCAAGGTGCCGATAGCGCTAAATAGCAGTAATCCCAAATAAGACTGGGCAAAATCCGGTGCGGTGCGCACAATACGGCTCATCATAAACAACGAACCCAGTAGCAGGCCTGATAGCAATACAATCCAGCCATACTGCATCAAAAACGGAAATTTGCGTGGTGCTTTCATTAGAAAGGGTTCTCCAAGGCTAAATCGAACCATGGGCTGCTTAGGCGCCAGCGGCTATCAAACAAAGCTTGTGTCAACATCGGCGCGGGCAGTGTCCAGTACTCAAGGCGAAAGCGTAAGCGAATATGATAACGTGCGCCTGGGTGCAGTTGCGCCAAGCTGGCTAACTGAAATCCGTTTAGGGTGCCCAGCAGATCAAGCGCTTGCGCAAGGGTAGACACTTGTTGGCGATTATGGTTGCGCAGATTATGCAGGGTGTAGCGCTGATAAAAGCGCGAGTAACTGATTTGTGTGGTGTAGTCGATGCGTACCTGTTCACGCACAAAAGGAATAAACACAATGTTATCCTCGCGCACCAGTGCCACTTCGGTAATAAAACGCAGCGCAATTTCGTGTTGTATCGCTTGCACTATCGGCTCTGGCAGATCGATGCGTGCTTGTGCGTCAATAAAAAGTTGCTGCTCGCTTTGATAGTCGGCTAAATGAAGCAGTGTCACCTCGGCTTGCACACTTTGGCTGATAGCGAGGGCGCAAATCACGCTAAGCCTGAGCGCTTGTCGTTTAAGCGCGTTTACGCAAGTGCGCATAGAAAAATCCGTCCATTCCTTGCTCGCCGGGAAGGATTTGCCAGCCCAATCGACTGTGCGATACCGGTTGGGCTAAGGGCAAGTGTTCGGCATCGGCTTGACGCTGTAGAAAAGCCGCTATTTGTTGCGTATTTTCGCAAGGCAAAACAGAACAGGTGGCGTACAGTAATGTGCCGCCGGGCTTAAGCGTTGGCCAAAGTTGATCAAGCAGATCGGCTTGGGTCGCAACCAGCGCCTCAATATCTTCAGCGCGTCGATGATGTTTGATGTCTGGGTGGCGCCGAATAATGCCGGTGGCGGAGCAGGGCGCATCGAGCAAAATATGATCAAACGCTTGCCCATCCCACCAAGCGGCGCAATCTGCGGCGTCCGCTACGCGGCAGTCTGCGTTCAGATGTAAGCGCGCGAGATTCTCTTGCAGGCGGCTAAGGCGTGTAGGCTCTTTTTCCAAGGCCACTAAATCGGCTTGGTTATCGCAGTATTCGAGCAGGTGCGTCGTTTTGCCGCCGGGCGCGGCGCAGGCATCAAGCAGGCGTTGTCCGGCTTGCGGTTGCAAAATCAACGCCGCTTGTTGGGCGGCAACGTCTTGCACGCTAAAATCGCCTTCGGCAAAACCGGGAAGCTGGGTGATATCGAGCGATTGCGCGAGACTAATCGCATCTGGACTAAGCGGGTGCGCTTGCGCATCGATCGCGCACTGTTGCAGGCCTGCTAAAAACGCATCGCGTGCTTGTCGACGTCGATTAACACGTAAGCACAGTGACGCAGGCTGATTGTTTTGTTGCAAAATCCTTTGCCAATCATCAGGATAATGTTGTTGTAGTTGCGCAATCAGCCATTCGGGGTGGCTGTATTCCACCACGGCATTTTTCGGTAATGCCTGCAACAGCGTTTCGCGCTCACGAATAAAGCCACGTAAACAGGCATTCACTAAACCACGCGCCCAAGGTTTTTTTAACTTTTGACACAGATTCACGCTTTCGGACACGGCGGCGTGCGCGGCGGTGTCTAAATAGGTTAGCTGAAACAGCGCCAGTAATAACAGACTGTTGATATCTTCGTCTTTGTTTTTGAGCGGTTTGCTCATTAATTGTTGGCGAATCGCCACCAAGCGCGGATAAAAACGTAACGTCCCCATCACCAGTGTTTGCACAAATCCCCGGTCACGACGATCCGTTAAGCGTTCAAGCAATGGTGGCAGGGCTTGGCTGAGGGATTGGCCGTGTTGGGTGACTTGAAGCAAAGCTTGCAGTGCGATAAGGCGTGCATTCATGTTAGGCGCGTTCCAATGACTTGGCGCGCTTGACAAAAATCGTACGCCGACATAGGTTTTTTCCCCGCCGGTTGTAATTGCGTGATGCGAACCAAACCCTCACCGGCGCTAATATCGATGCCTTGTTTTTCGAGCAAAATGATTTCGCCCGGCTGTGAGTGCGCCGGTCCACTTAAGGCTTGCGCATCCAGCAAACGTAATGACTCGCCTTGAAAGTAGCTAAACGCCATTGGCCAGGGGTTAAACGCGCGAATTTGGCGCACAATCACATCCGCCGGTTGCGACCAATCAATATGGGCTTCTTCTTTGCTCAGTTTTGCCGCATAGCAGGCCTGCTGATTGTCTTGCGCTACACCCTGTAAGGATTCAAGTTGCGCTATGGTGGTGAGTAACGCTTGCGCGCCGAGAGGGCTTAAGCGGTCGTGCAGGGTTTGGGCATTATCCATCGCGCTGATGGGGGTGGCGAGTTTGTATAGCATGGCGCCGGTATCCAGTCCGGCGTCCATTTGCATAATCGTAATGCCGGTTTCGCTATCGCCCGCTTGAATGGCACGCTGAATCGGTGCTGCCCCGCGCCAACGCGGTAGCAGTGAGGCATGAATATTAATGCAGCCCAGTCTTGGCGTGTCTAAAACCGCTTGCGGCAAGATTAAACCATAGGCTACCACCACCATTAAATCGGCCTGCAATTCGGCGAGTTGCGCTTGTGCATCCGGCGTTTTAAAGGTTTGTGGTTGATAAACCGGGCATTGGTGGGCGAGGGCAAGCTGTTTTACCGGACTCGGGGTCAGTTTGCGACCGCGTCCGGCCGGTCTGTCCGGTTGCGTATAGACCGCCACCACTTCGTGCTCGGAGTCGAACAACGCTTGTAACGGCGCCACCGAAAATTCAGGTGTGCCGGCAAACACAATGCGATAAGCCATGAGAAATCCTTAGTCTTGTTCGGTTTGCAGTTTTTTAAACTTTTGCAGTAGGCGTGCGCGTTTGATACCAGAGAGATGGTCAACAAACAGCTTGCCGTTTAAGTGGTCTATTTCGTGTTGAATACATACGGCAAGCAAGTCTTGCGCGTGGAGCTCAATGGGTTTGCCCTCGCGGTTCATGGCGCGTACCAGAATATCGCTGGGGCGTTCGACTTTCGCATAAATGCCGGGCAAGGATAAGCAGCCCTCTTCCCAAACAATACTGCCGCTGCGACGGATTATTTCGGGGTTTATCAACGCCAGCGGTTCCGTTTTGTCTTCTGAGACATCCACCACAATCACGCGTTGTTGTACGGCAATTTGCGGCGCGGCCAAGCCGATACCCGGCGCAGCGTACATGGTGTAAAACATATCGTCAATCAAACGGTCGAGCGCGTCCGTCATTTCAGCAACAGGTTTGCAGATTTCACGTAAGCCTTCGTCTGGGTATAAAACAAGGTCGAGTTTTTGCATGGTAGAGTTTATACTTCGAATTTAACAGAATTTCATCATTATAGCCGAATTTATGAATCAACATAACGTCTTAGCCGATTGGCTTCGCCTCCACTTTGCTTATCTCACTTTTGCGCAGGTGCAAGCGGTATTGGCGCATTTTAGCGACCTTTGTCAAGCGTTTGGCGCTCATCCTGACGAATGGGCGCAGATTGGGATTAAACCTAAACAGTTACAGGCGTTGTTTAATCCTGACGAAGCGGCGATTGAGCAGGCGTTGCGTTGGGCAGAGACAGACAATCAGCATATTATTGCTTGCTGTGATGAGGCATATCCCGAGTTATTGCGCGAAACTGACGATGCGCCGATTTTGCTGTATGCACGTGGCCAGTTGGATTTGCTTAAAGCGCCGCAATTAGCGGTGGTGGGCAGTCGCCACGCCTCGCGTCAGGGGGCATTGATCGCTGAAGATTTTGCCGCCCATCTATCGGCGGTTGGTTTGTGTATTACCAGCGGTTTGGCACATGGCATTGATGCCGCCGCGCATCGAGGCGGTTTGAAAGGACAGGGAAGTACGCTGGCGGTGGTGGGTACCGGTTTGGATCGGATTTATCCGGCGGCGAATTTAAAGCTGGCGCACGAGGTTGCGGAGAAGGGCTTAATCGTGTCGGAATATGCGTTGGGTACACGCCCGCTGGCGCATCATTTTCCACGACGCAACCGGATTATTAGCGGTTTGGCGACCGGTTGTTTAGTAGTCGAAGCGGCGTTAAAAAGCGGGTCGTTGATTACCGCGCGCCAAGCGATGGAGCAGGGGCGGGAAGTGTTTGCCATTCCTGGGTCGATTAATAATTCGTTAGCAAAAGGTTGTCATCAACTGATTAAACAAGGCGCGAAGCTGGTGGAAACGGCGGAGGATATTTTGGAGGAGCTCAGTCCGTTGGTGAATTTCACTTGGCAAGCCGAACAAGGCGCGCCGCTAACCCGCAACGCAGATTCTGCAGGCCTGCCAACGCATCCGTTGTTGGCGTTGATGGGGTTTGATGCCATAAGTTTGGATGAATTGGCTGTGTTGAGTAAATTACCCGCGTCAGAAATTCAGGTGCAGATGATGCTGTTAGAACTTGATGGCGTCATTGAAGCCCTGCCCGGCGGGCGCTGGCGGCGTTTAGCTTGAGCTGAGCTGATGTATGGCGGTGACGCGTCGCCCGCCTAAACTGTATTCAAGTTTGTCAAAACTGAGCTTGTTGGCCATCATAATGCCGCGTCCGTGATTATCCAGCGCGCGTTCAACCGAAAACTCAAGGTATTGTTCAAAATCAAATCCCTTACCCATATCCTCAATCGTAATTTCCAGTTGGCCGCAATCGTGCGTAATGTCTACTTTTACAAAACGTTGTTGATAGGGGGCTTGTTGTAGTCGGCTGTCGATTTCTTGCTTGAGGCGAGAGGTGTTAAGCAACTGTGTTTTTTCGTCATAACTGATTTCTAAATTGCCGTGCTCAACCGCGTTGACCAGTAACTCAAATAAGCCTAAGCCGACTTTTTTCGGGTCTTGCGTTAAGTGCGCGATAAAGCTCGATAAGTTGGTAGCTTCTTCTAAGGTGCGAAATTCAAAATGCGCGTCTTTGAGCAGGCGCATTGAACTGGTCAATTTGTGGAGCTTTTGTGTAACTAGTTGGTGATTGGTAAAGTCTTTAATCGCTGAATCGACAACGGATAAGAATACTTTTGGCGTGTAGGGTTTGATGAGGTAGTAAAACGCACCGGCGTCAATGCCCGCTTTGATTTGTTTTGGGTCGTTGGCCGAGGTTTGTAGAATAATCGGCACAATGCAGCGCTCCCCTTGCTTAAGCTCGGTGAGCAGCGTCACGCCGTCTTTACGCGGCATACGATAGTTAAGCACGATGGCGCTAAAGTACGACACCGGGTGACGGTGAATCAGCTTTTGCGCTTGTTCGCCATCGGTGGCGGTGCTGATGCTGTAACCTTTAGGTTTGAGGTAACTTGCCATCAGTTGCAAGCTAATTGGGTCGTCATCGACCAATAAAACACGATGTGCGTTCATAATCCGTCCGTTTAGCAGGCCTGCTAAATAGGCCAAATCGCTTAAATAAGCTGTCATAAAGTAGAGGTGGCCTTATTGTAACCAAAAGCACCGAGCAAACGAGGTAAAAATAAATTTACAGAATAGTTTGCTTTTAATTTGCAATATGCGCAAAATTTTTGCACTCTTGAAAAAAGACAGCTAGAGGAATAACAAGGTTAAATCATGAAAAATTTGGTGATAGTAGAGTCCCCGGCAAAAGCCAAGACCATTGAGCAGTATTTAGGTAAAGACTTTACCGTTCGTTCCAGCTACGGACACATTCGTGATTTGCCGAAAAAAGGCATGGGCATCGACTTGGCACAGCGCTTTGAACCAAGCTACGAAGTGTCGCCGGATAAAAAGAAAACGGTTGCGGAATTGCGCAAGCTGGCGAAGGAGGCCGACGCGGTGTGGTTGGCAACGGACGAGGACCGCGAAGGAGAGGCGATTGCATGGCATCTTGCGGAAGCGCTCAAGTTAGATGTCACCCAAACCAAACGTATTGTGTTCCATGAAATAACCAAGGCGGCGATTAGCGCGGCGGTACAAAAACCGCGCACGGTCGATATGAATTTAGTCAACGCACAGCAAGCGCGGCGCATTTTAGATCGCATTGTCGGTTTTGAATTGTCACCGATTTTGTGGAAAAAAATTCGTACCGGCTTGTCTGCCGGACGCGTGCAATCGGTGGCGGTGCGCCTGATTGTTGAGCGTGAGCGCGAAGTGGATGCCTTTGAACCAACCAGTAGCTACCGCGTGCAAGGCTTATTGCAACCGGTCGATGCGCAAGGTCGTTTAGGCGAAGCCTTTACGGTGAAGCGCGCGGACAACTTTGCCAGCGAAGAAGAAGCCTATGCTTATCTTCAGCATCTAACCCATGCGGCGCTCAGCGTGGCGGCACTGGAACAAAAACCGGCAAAACGCTCTCCCAAAGCACCGTTTACCACCTCTACATTGCAACAAGAAGCGGCGCAAAAGCTGGGTTTTTCCGTTAAGCAGACGATGGTGATTGCACAGCGCCTGTATGAGTCAGGCAAAATCACCTATATGCGTACCGACTCGGTGAACTTATCCGAAGAGGCGATTGCACATGCGCAACGTGTCATTAAGGGCGATTTTGGCGATAACTACAGCCATCCGCGCCGTTATAAAACCAAACAAGCCGATGCACAAGAGGCGCATGAAGCCATTCGCCCGACCGATTTTAGCGTGCGCGAGGTAGCGGGAGAACGCAACGAGCAACGTCTGTATCAACTGATTTGGCGACGCACCATGGCCTCGCAAATGGCCGACGCACAATTACAGCGCACGCAAGTGGATATTGCGATTGCAGGCTTAGCCAACGACACCTTGCAAGCGAAAGGGGAAGTGATTACGTTTGATGGGTTTTTAAAGGTGTATAACCTCGATGGCGAGCGTGATGACGATGTTTTATTGCCCGCGATGCACGTGGGTCAGGCGTTGCGTATCGACACCTTGAGCGCCAAACAAACCTATACGCGTCCTCCGGCGCGATACAACGAAGCGGCGCTAGTGCGCACCCTGGAAGAAATGGGCATCGGTCGTCCCTCTACCTATGCACCGACGATTGATACCATTCAGCAACGCGGTTATGTGGTGAAAGAGGACCGCGAAGGCACTTTGCGTAGCGCACGCCAACTGACCTTGGCGCAAGGCGAAATTCAGCTTGAAACCTTGGAAGAACGTGTTGGCACGGAAAAAAACAAGCTGTTCCCGACCGATATTGCCGGTATCGTCAATGACTTTTTGGTGAAAAACTTCGGCGATGTCTTGGACTTTAAATTCACCGCGAAAGTGGAGGAGGAGTTTGACCGCATTGCCACGGGTGACCAGGCCTGGCAAACGATGCTCGATAGTTTTTACACCAAGTTCCACCCGCGTGTAGAGGAGGCGGAAACCTTATCGCGTGAAGAAGCCGGACAAGCCCGTTTACTGGGACAAGACCCGAAAACGGGCAAGCCGATGTTGGTCAAAATTGGTCGATTTGGGCCGTTTGTGCAACTGGGCGACGGCGAAAACGATGAGAAACCCAGCTTCGCCAGCTTGCGTCCCGGGCAGAAAATGGACACGATTAAGCTTGAAGAAGCGTTGGAGTTGTTTAAGTTGCCGCGTGAGCTAGGTACGATGCCGGAAGCTTACGAGGCTAAGGCCGCCGACGGCACGGTGTTTCGTGTGGATGCGGGGCAAACGCTGATTGCCAAACAAGGGCCGTTTGGACCGTATTTGGAATATGGCGATAAACAATTTGCGCCGATTAAAGGTTACGACCCTCTGAGTATTACGCTGGAAGAAGCGGTTTTGATTGTGGAAGCGAAAATTCAAGCCGATGCCGACAAGATTGTGCGCAGTTTCGCCGGAACGGATGTGAAAATTCTCAATGGGCGCTGGGGGCCGTATATCACCGATGTCAGCACCAAGGTGAATGCCAAAATTGCCAAAACCGAAGACCCGATGACCTTAACCTTGGAAGACTGTATGGCGCGTTTGGCGCAAGCGCCTGCGCCGAAAAAACGTGGGCGTGCGCCGACCAAAGCCCCGGCTAAAAAAGCGCCGGTTAAAAAGGCCGCCGAAAAAACCGCCACCAAATCGACGACGAAAACTAAAACAACGAAGGCGACTAAATCAACTAAAGCAACTAAAGCAAAAGACACCACCGGATCTTAGGGTCTGTTGACAGTTCATTTTTTGAACCACAGCGACACGAAGGCATGAAGGTTTTAGTGTTAAGTTTTTGATTTTTACAGGTGTTTTTTGTGTTGGTCATTTTGGCTGAACCGTAAATCGATTCAGAAATTAACTAAAGCCTGACTTATCAATCCTTATCTAAAACGCATTTTCGTCTCCGCTTTACTCACATTTAACCAGGCCTGCTAAACGTGGCCTGAGGATGTGACTTTGCCGCCGCGGTTCGCCTGTTTGAAGAAAATCGGCATGGCGATGGCCTATCTTGTAAAATACCCCTAATTTTCTTTTTGGCATGATGAGACAAACAATGAAACAGAAGTTAATCCAGATTTTAACCGACGTCGTCGCCGAGCTAAAACAACAAGCGGTATTACAACAAGATGTCGAAGTCCGTGTTCAGGTTGACCCGACAAAAGATAAAGCACATGGCGATTTTGCGACCAACTTGGCGATGATGCTGGCAAAGCCCGCCGGGTTGCCTCCGCGAGAACTGGCCGCCAAAATCATCGCGTTATTGCCGCAGGATTCGGTGATTATCAAAGTTGAAATGGCCGGACCGGGATTTATTAACTTTTTTGTCGATGACCAAGCTAAGTTTGCCGTCGTCGGTCAAGTGCTGACGCAACAGGCAGATTTTGGTCGGGCGCAAGTGGGGCAAGGGCGTTCCGTATTGGTTGAGTTTGTGTCCGCCAACCCAACCGGGCCTTTGCATGTCGGTCACGGACGCGGTGCGGCGTATGGTGCGAGTTTATCCAGTCTTTTAGCGTTTGCCGGGTTTGAGGTGACGCGTGAATATTATGTCAACGATGCCGGTCGTCAAATGGATATTCTCGCCACTTCGGTGTGGTTGCGTTATTTAGCGCTTTGCGGCGAACAGTTCGATTTTCCGAGCAATGGTTATAAAGGCGATTATATCTTTGCTATCTCACGTCAATTACAGCAACAGCATGGCGATACCCTGCGCAAGCCCATATTTGAAGTGTTTGCCGGCGTGTGTGCGGACGAAGGGCAAGACGGCGGCGATAAAGAACAGCATATCGATGACTTGATTGCGCGTGCAAAAGCGTTATTGGGTGCGCACTACGACACGGTGTTTCAGTTGGCGTTGCATGATATTTTGACCGATATTGAGCAGGATTTAGGCGAGTTTAGCGTGCATTTCGACAACTGGTTTTCTGAGCGTTCGCTGATGAACACCGGGGTGGTGGATGCGGCTTTAGAAAAACTGCAAGCGTCGGGTAAAGTCTATGAACAAAACGGCGCGCTTTGGTTTAAATCGACGGATTATGGCGATGAAAAAGATCGCGTTGTGGTGCGTGAAAATGGCTTAAAAACCTATTTTGCGTCCGATATTGCTTACCACTTCAATAAACTTGAACGTGGTTTTGATATTTTGATTGATATTTGGGGCGCGGATCATCACGGCTATATCCCGCGCGTAAAAGCGGCGATGCAAGCGATGGAGACCAATCCCGAGGCGTTAGAAGTGTTATTGGTGCAATTTGCGATTTTGTATCGCGGCGGTGAGCGTGCGCAAATGTCAACGCGCAGCGGGCAGTTTGTTACCCTGCGCGAATTGCGCGACGAAGTCGGTTCCGATGCGGCGCGGTTTTTCTATGTGCAACGTAAATCCGAGCAACATATGGATTTCGATTTAGACTTGGCGAAATCCAAATCCAACGAAAACCCGGTGTACTACATCCAATACGCCCATGCGCGTATTTGTAGCGTACTGGCACAAGCGGCGGAAAAAGGCTTTGCGGTCGATACCACGCTAGGGCTAACGCACTTGGACTGTTTGTCAACGGAGCATGAGTTGGATTTGGCGATGCGTTTGGCGCAATTCCCTGACTTGGTTGCGCGTTCGGCGCTGGCGCGTGAACCGCACCAAATCGCCTATTATCTGAAAGATTTAGCGCACGGCTTGCATAGTTATTACAACAACGAACAGTTTATTGTCGAAGATGCCGCCTTGCGTCATGCGCGTTTAACGCTGATTGTGGCGGTGCGCCAAGTGTTACAAAACGGCTTAGCGATTTTGGGTGTGTCTGCGCCCGAGAAGATGTAACCATGGCGCGCGATTTTCGACACGGCTATGCGCGTCGGCAAGGCTTTATGCGTAAATCGCAACAGGCCGACTCGGAAACCCCGGCAACCGGCTTATCCATTCCGAGGCAGCGAATCGGTTGGGGCGTTGCATTACTAAGCTTGGCGTTATTAGCGACGTTTTTTGTGGTGAAACACTTTGCTTCCTCTTCCTCGCGCGTGGCGGAACCCGCCGTTATGGAGGTGTATCAAGTTAAAAACGAGTCGTTAGCAGGCCTGCAACAAGCGAGCGATAGCGCGGCGGTTGTGCAAACTGATCGCGACGATGTGCCTGATGCGCCGCAGGCAAGTGATGCGGATGAAACGCGCTATACGTTTTATGTCGATTTGCCGCAAATGGAAATGGTGGTCGATGCCGAGCCCTTGCCGATTAAATTGCCCGAACCCATGTGGCTTCAAGCCGGTTCATTTCGTGATGTAAAGCAAGCACAAACCGAACAACAACGGCTTGCGCGCAGTGGTTATGAGGTAGAGATTGCGCCGATAGAAAGTCGAAACGGGGTGTTTTATCGCATGATGATTGGGCCGTTTACCGACCGCTTAGAGCTAAACAAAGCGCGTAATCAGATTCGTCGTTTGGGGGCGGATACGCGCATTGTGCGCACGCCGCCCGCTACGCCTTCAACTCGCTGAGGGCGGATCAAACTCCGTCACCACGCGGTTACGACCTTGTTTTTTCGCTTCATACAACATATCGTCGGCGCGCTTGGTGAAACTCTCATGCGTGTCGCCCTCTAGCCCACGATATTGCGCTAAACCAAACGAAGCCGTAATTGTCGGCAAGTTCTGATTTGTGCCTTTGCGCTTAAGGTGCGCCTCTTGAATTTGCTCACGCACACGCTCCGCTACTTCGCGCGCCTCTTCCAACGTGCTTTGGCTGACAATAATCGCAAACTCCTCACCGCCATAACGACAAATCGTCTGCTTTGGTGTTTGCAGTTTTTTCATTAAATTAGAAAAATAACGCAACACGCTATCACCGACCAAATGACCAAAGGTGTCATTAAAGCCTTTAAAATGATCAATATCCGCCATAATTAAATGTAAGGTTTCAGGCTGATCATTCGCCTGTTCGCACAGCTCGTCCAGCGCCATATTAAACGCCCGTCGATTACCCAGCTCCGTCAAATCATCCTTCATCGTTTCTGCGCGCGCTTCGATCAACTGACGGCGTAGCGATTGAATTTCCGTCAGCGCCTGATTCAGCTCCAATTGAAAACTCGCGCTATGATCGCGCATTTCAGAGGTCGTCGTCATCACTGAATGAGTGAGTTGTTTTAATTCATCTTGATTAAACTCTTTTTCGCCCAGCGTCTTAGTGTACTGGTGAAGTTGCTCACTGCTCGATTCCAACTTATCCGTCCACGAAGCCAGCTTTTTCATCATCGCATCGAGTAAACGCTTAAACAAACGATCAAGCTCGGAGGTTTGCTCCTCCTCCTTAATATACTCGTCAAACAAACGCCGACCTATACGGTCGTTAAAGCCAAACGGATCGTTTAACGCCCGATCCATTTCTTGGCGCAATTTGGGGTTTTGGCCCTTGTAGTACTCATACCACACCAAATAGTTAATCGGCGTAGGCGTGATTTTTTGCTCATTAAACGCCTCGCTAATGCGCTCAAACATACGCTGGGCTTTATCGGGAGAATCGTTGTACTGCAACATAGTAGCCTACTCACAATGAAAACAAGTCTTGCATTTTAACACGAAAAAATGCGTCATTTTATCGACTCAATATGACGTTTTAGACGTAATAACCAAGCTTGGCAAATCAGCGCAAATCGTGCGTTTAAATCAAATTAAGTCAATTTCCAAGCATCGTATCGTCAGCCGCGCACAAAACCGCGTTTAATGGCCTTAACACGCGGCGTATCCGATTCAACATTAATCAGTTGGTTGTTTTAAGTGTATATAAACTATACAGAAGACTGGCCTTGAATCGTTTGTTTTACATGGCTGTAAATGCAATAAAGTCAAATAAAAAAAACCTATTTGCCAGTTTTGTGGTCGTGCGTTAATTTGCTTAAACTTAAAATTAACGCACGATGAAAATACTCATGAAAACCCTTGAACAACTCAAACAAGCCCACCATCAACAAAAAACAACGCGTAATGATGTCACGTTACGTATCCACCGCGCGCTCAGCTGGCTTGAACGTGCCGAAAAGTCAGACGATGCCGATGGGCGGTTTATCTTTTTGTGGATAGCCTTCAATGCTGCCTACGCGAATGAAACCGGCGAGCAGCGTGTCAGTGACGGCGAACAATACAACCAATTCCTCTGGCGGCTATTAGAGCGCGATAACGAAAAACAAATCGAACAGATTATTTGGCAAGAATACACCAATGCCATTCGTGTACTACTCGACAATCCCTATGTGTTCCAACCCTACTGGAACCACCATAACCACATTCCCGGTTACGAAAACTGGCAAACCAGCTTCAACAAAGCCAAACAAGCCGCCCAACTCGCGCTGATGAGTAAAGATACCGCTAAAGTCATTAACATCGTATTCAATCGTCTCTATACCCTCCGCAATCAAATCGTACACGGCGGAGCGACATGGAACAGCAGCGTCAACCGTGACCAACTGCGCGATGCCAATAAAATCCTCGGCAAAATCATTCCGGTAATAATAGACATCCTGATTAACAACGTGGAACAAGACTGGGGCAAAGCTTGTTATCCGGTTATCAATCCCTAGTGCGACCAAAATTGACGCAGCTACTTGATAAGATAACACCCATGTAAACAGCTTGGAACTGAATATATAAATGCAGAAGATTTCATTAAACATCGTTAAAAGTTTAGTTTTTATAGGATTTGGATGCGTTTCAGGCCAAGCCTTAGCGCAACACTGGGCTTTTTCAGATTTTCCTGTTACAGCCATCTATAACGAAAACGTTAATCTGGCCGGAACATACCTAGCGCAAACCACCTCCTGCGGCACGCAATGTCAGCAAACCCATTTCACCAACCTAAAAACCGGCAAACGACTAGATAGCACATTAACCAGCACCGGCGGTATCCAAACCAGGCCTGCTAGTCGGCTGATTGTTGTCGAACAATGCAATAGCGACTATCACTGCCAATCGGAGTATTGGATACTTGAAAGTGATGGCGCGCTTGTGCAACTACACGAGTCGATTAAACCATGACAGACAGCATAAAAGGCTATTGTTCATACTGTGGCGATCACAGTACACACCGAGAACAACAATGGAGTTTATTGCGACGCAATGTATATACCTGTGATTGCTGTGGCAGAAGAACCGTACAGTGCCGTATATGTGATGATTTTGCTAAGGGTGGCGAATTCTGGGATGACGAGCTTTGCGCGGTGCATGACAAAACCATTACCGGCTTTCAAAAACCAAACCCAACAGACGCGTTCAAAACCAACGCGCAACGCCAAAACACCAAGCCGTTTGAATGGGGCGAAATCAGCCTAAAACAACTGCTACAAGGCACAGCATCACCGATTATCGTTATAGACGGGTTTTTAAGCGAAAATGACACCAACGAACAAGACTGGAAAGTCCAACTCGCCAAAACCCACCCAAACCACCCGGTTTTTTATGTGTATTGGAAATCGCAAGAAGCGCAAGAGCTATACAGCTTCTTTCCAAAACAACTGATTGGCGACATGATCATCAACCCAAAACTCGGCCTCGTTTTCGGCGGGTTAAGCATCGGCAAAGGCTATTCACTTTGGGCAAAAGCCAAAATAAACGCTGAATCAGCAGGCCTGCATCTCGCCAACCTGATTAAACACCAAAGCGAAGCGCAACCCTTTATCCTAATGGCGCATTCGTTAGGCGCGCGCGTGATTTACCACGCGCTCGGTCAACTGCACCGATTACAACAAAGCAACAAAATACAAGAAGTCCACCTGCTAGGCGGTGCGCTTGGACTAGAACATTCATGGACAAACGCCGCGCAAAGCGTCAAAGGCAAAATCCATAACTACTACTCAGAGCAAGACGACACGCTCAAATACCTCTACAACGTCATCGAACTAACCGGCGGCAAAGCCATAGGCCGCAACAAAATCTCGCAAACTGGTATAGAAAATCATGATGTTACGGGTAAAGTAGGAAGGCACAAAGGGTATATTGGCTGTATAAGCCAGTTGATTAACACAAGGGTATTCATCTCATAATGAAACAGGGCGTATTATGCTGGATTAAAGAACATGATGATCGATGGTTGTTCACCTTTTTCTATGTTGGGCTAGCGATACTGCTAAGTGTCCTAATATCGATATTCTGGTTGATAGTTTTAGTGTTTATTCATGGTGTTATTGAATGGGTAGCACAAACGTCAAAAGGTGTAAAAAACAACCGATTGATGCATGTTGTTTGGCATTTAAGACTGGATATTACATTGGTTGTTTTTGCGCTTTGGTTGGGAGTATATTTAGAATCAATTTTTGGCATTCTGGGTATAGCGCAAGGAGCAAAAGCGGGAGTTCACACATTAAGCAAGTTTGCGGCATGGCAAAATTCAATAAAAGCCGTTTTGTTATCTCTTGATGATGTCGCTCAAGTTGGAAAAGCCATAGTGACTAGAAAAAAACAGCCGACCCCAATAATAGAAGAAAATGGCTTCTCATCTAAAGTCTTGCAGATAAAACTATGGGATAAGGTCTTACTCTTTGCTTTTATTATGCTAATACTTTCGATTGTTTTTGCGCCTTATCTAGCGTCCGAAGTTAGTTATGGCTATGTTTTAAACTCACTCATCAATGATTTAAAACCTTTTCCTAACCTTGATTGAATATAGAGAATTTTTATGTCAAAAAAATCTAATAAAAAAATACCTTATCAGACCAGCAAAATTAACAAAGGAAAGCGAAATTTAAAACCAAGGGAGCCGGAGCCTAACTTTTTTGAAGTTTTGATTCTCGCGACAATGAGTTCCGGAAAATCGACCTTGTTAAATGCCATGCTTGGTTTAGATTTGATGCCTACCAGTAACCAGGCCTGCACCGCAAAAATATTTCGTATTGAAGATTTTGATCAATTAACAGATTTTCAAGTAGAAACTCTATCCAATTCACCTTGGAATCCTGAATCAAAATGGCAAAAAGTTGATCGCGCGCACTTAAACGAACTCAACCAAAGCAGTGCTCAACAGCAAATCAAAATAAGAGGCAATATTCTCGGGATAGATAACCATCATTCGCATCTGGTTATATACGATACGCCCGGACCAAATAACTCGTCCAATCCCCTACATGCCGAAACAACAGATAAATTATTACGCGATGGATGCTATGGCGCGGTGTTGTATGTAATGAATGCCAAACAGTTTGGTATTGATGACGATAAAGCCTTGCTAGACAACCTAAAAAAGATATCCAAAAATGAAAATAAGCATTTCAAGAAGATCATTTTTGTCCTCAACAAAACGGATGCGTTAGATGAAGAAAAGGGCGAAACGCTTGTTAGCGCGGTGCAAGATGCGATTGAATATTTGCAAGAAATCGGGTTTTTAAATCCGACCGTTATCCCTGTTAGTGCTTTTCATGCAGGCCTTGCGCGCAAAGCACTATTAGGCCAGGAGCTAGCAAGCCGTGATAAGTCTAGGTTAGTAAGTGTAGTAAAACGACTAGATCAACCTAGAGTATTTAGAAATTTAGCTAATGCAAAGCTTCCACAAGACTTTACCCATTTACAAGCTATCTTAGCCAAGGCTCTAAGGCTAGAAAAGCGAGACAACGAACAACAGATTGGTGACTTTTTTGAGAGTGATTTAGAAGCGGTATTAGCTCAATCAGGCCTGCTAGTGCTGGAAAAGTTATTAGATGATCTTGTTAAAAAACAAGCAAAACAAGGAAAGCCTCAGCAATGAAAGTATATTTAGAACATAACCCATTTTTAATTCAAACATTCATGACCCGTGATGGCAAAAGTTTACCGCCTGAGCATCCACTGGAAGAACAGTTAAATAATCGTTTACAACAGTGGGTTGACAGTTTTTTTACAGATTTGTATGACAACTTTAAAGATAAAAAGATTGAACTTGAATTTAAAGGTGTTTTACCTGATTTTGAAGACTTACAAGCGGCTGCGATTCACGCCAAGCAGATTGACGATGCGCTAGATATTGTTATAAAACATATTCCCGTCACACCGGCTGACGAGCGTTTGAATCAACTCAAAACCCTCATTGAACAGACAAAATCCGAGCCAATTGAGTTATTACGAAATAATAGCGATTTTCAAAAAGAATATGAAGCCGCAATAGATCCGGCGTTTGATATTAATGTGATTGCTACGATGTCATCGGGTAAGTCAACCGTGATTAATAGTATGTTAGGGCAGGAAATTTTGCCGGCAAAAAATAACGCAACTACAGCAACGATTGCACGTATTTATGATAAGGATGGGGCGAAAGGATTTAGAGCCAAGCGACTCAATAAAACCGGTGTCGTTCTTGATAACTGGAGGGATGTTACGCAGCATGATATTGAGACTTGGAATGGAGATGAACAAACTGCTGAAATTGTTATCGAGGGCGATATTTTAGGTATTGACGAGCAGGAACATGCTTCTTTAGTTTTAGTTGATACACCAGGCCCGAATAATAGCCGCAATGAAAATCATCGATTAACTACCCAGAAATTGATTTCTGAACGGTCATTATCAATGGTTTTATATATTTTAAATGCAGAAAATTCCAACAGTAACGATGATAAAGCTTTACTGGAGGCGGTTCGAGATCAAATTCAGCAACAGGGTAAAGAAGCGCGTGACCGTATTATTTTCTTAATCAATAAAATTGATGCGACTGAAAATGAAGAAGGCCCAGAAGTCGCTATTCAGAAATCTAGAAAGGATTTAACAGAAAACGGTATTGATAATCCGATTTTAATACCGGTTTCGGCAAGGCTTACCTTATGGCAACGAAAAACTTTTTTGGGTCGCTTGTTGACAGATGATGAACAAGACGAATTTTCTATTTTTAAAGATTCATTTATAAAAGAAGGTGCAATGCACCTGCTTCAATATATGAATGTTTCGCCGAGTGTGAAAAAGCAAGCACAGGCAATGCTGAATGAGGCAAAAAATAAAAAAGACGAGGACTTGGAGGCGTCGATTCATGCTGGGATACCGGTGGTTGAGCTTGTTATTCAAGAGTATCTGAATAAGTACGCCTATCCGATTAAGCTGACAAAAGTTCAAGAAACGGTGAAACGATTCCTTGATTCAGCCAAAAAAACGGCCAGTTTAACCGCAGATATACAAGCAACTGAGGAAAACTTACAGCAGGTGCAAAATTACATTGCTGAGGTACAGGCCAAAATGGCGAATTCAGCAGATAAAGAACGATTTAGAGCTGAAGTAAAAAAAGAGCATGGTTCGGTGGAGGAGGCATTTTCTTTAAAAACTAGAGTGCTGGATAGAGCGTTTGATGCGCATAAACGAATATTAGCAGATATCTTATCAGAATCTGAGGTCATGCCTTCCACCGCGCGGAAAAAAATGGATGAGGCTAAAGCCATCGCAGAAAACTTTAGTAACACTGCAATTATTCAATTAGAAGACGCAATGAAAGACATTGTGGCGGCAGAACAACAGCGTTTAAAACAGGTTTATGCCGAACGTTTGAGTGAGTTGATGAGTGTTGATGAGGAACTGGATATTGCGCTGCCTGTGGTGAAATCGCTGAAATCAGCGGCACTTTCTTTATCCAATACCGCCTCTTTTTTGCATAAGGCGACTGAGAAAAAACAAGTCGTAGTTGGTGAAAAAGTTGTGAGTACGAGTGTTTGGTATAACCCCTTCACTTGGGGCGATACGAGTATAGAAAAAGTTTACGAAACAAAAGAGCTTGTGGACTTAAATGAAGTTTGGAAGGCAATTTCAAAGGTTGTATCAAATAGTCACTATGCTTTATTGACATCGGCTAGGGCTGAAATGTCGGGGTTGATTAAAAATACGAAAAATCAATTTGTCGAGATCATGGATTCGAATCTTGATCAACAGGTACAAAATTTAATGACAGATCTTGAGGTCAATACTAAAAACCTAGCAGAGCTAGAGAAAGCTCAACACACTGCAAAGCTACAACTTGAAAGCATGTTGGAGTTTGAAGCGAAATTAAATGCGATTATAGAACTATAGGAGCCGTTGATGAGTTTTTCAAAGCTGATCAAGCAAGAACTGGATAATGCGATTTTGACCAAAGACAGTATGATGTTGTCACAAATTGTTCAAGCAGAATTTGAGAATCCAAAACAGCCTTATCAAGACGCTATCGATGCGTTTAATTATGTCGAGCAACATTTTCCAGAGGCTTTAAGTCCTTTTCGGGATGGTATTTCTCCGATTAACCAAGATCAGACACAATGGTCAGAGGATTATTATTATGACCAAAAAGTGGAGTTGTCCTATAACTTTAACCGTGCGCGTTTTGAGCATGTGGTCGCAGTAGCTCAGTATCTTGAGCAACAAGGCCATAAGCATTTTCGAAAAAAAGTAGAGATAAATCCGTCCATAGAAACCGTAAAGGCACCGCTTGGCAATAATGATGAAAAAGCGCCTGACGATTCAACAAAGCAGACACCCAGACTGAATCCCTTGTTTTTGGTGGGCGGTGTCGTTGTGGTTGTAGGTTTGATTTTTTGGCTAACAAGATAAGGATTGGGTCATGGCAAGCGAAGTTACTATAAACAATATGGATAGCAGTTTGGCAAGATTGGAGCAGGTTTTTGATTTATCAAATCAACTTATTCAAAAGAGTTATTTGCAACACATCAGTGCACTGAATGTTGATCAACTTGTACCGGAGGATTTAATTGACATTGGTGGTGATGTACGTATTTTTAAACTTGAGCGTTTGGTTTCTGAAAGCCGAGAGTTGATGCTAGAAAATGCCATGAATACCTATCTTGGTTTAGGGGCTAAGGGGTATAAGGTCTTTTTTATTATAGATTCTGATGGACATACCGCAAGCTTATATATTGGTGTAAGCGGTGGCAAAAATCGTATCGCAGGTAATGCAGCCGGTAAGTTACTAACTGAGTCGTTTAATGGGCATTTTCCGGGTTCTAAGTTGCAACCTACCGAGCTTGAGCAGTCAAAGCAATTATTAGAACTTGATCATCATTTTAAATTTAAGAAAACCAAAGCCGTCACTGCCTTGTCGAGTGTGTCTTCATTAAATTTAGAGGAAAAAAATCAATTTGTGCAGGGTATGGAACGGTTTTTAGATGCGGCCTCCGGGCGCGTTTTTAGGTCGTTAATTTTGGCTGAACCGTTAGCAGTTGACGACATGGAGCGCATGAAGTCCGCCTATGAAGGCATGTCAACTGATTTGTCGGCTTTTCAAAAAAACAGCATGAGTTTTGGCACCAGTGAAAGTGATGCGGTATCAGACTCGTTTACCGAGAGCATAAGCGAGACCTATGGCAAAAGCGTAACAAAAACTTTTTCACAAGGCTGGAATGAAGGGCGAAGTGTCAGTCATACAGAGGGTTCCTCGAAAGGAACAAGTTCAAGTGATGGCAAGCATTTAGGCAAGATTTTAACGGGCTTAATTATTCCTGAGAAAAAAACAAGCCATACCGCATCAACCAACACATCGACATCTCGCAGTGATACTGTCGGAAGGAACGCATCGTTGTCAGATGGTCAAACTGATAACTATAACTTCACGGCCAGTCATGCCAGAACACTAGGGCTAACCAAAACGGTTGGTAAGTCTGTTCAACAAAATATTGAAATAGAAAATAAATCTGTTTCAAATCTCATGGACAGAATTGATAAGCAGATTGAGCGAGTCGATGCAGCGCTGGCTTACGGCGGGTGGAACTTGGCAGCCTATTTTATTTCAGAGTTTACTGACACATCCGAAGCTTTGAGCAGTATGTTTTTGGGCTTAACGCGCGGGGAAGGCTCACATGTTGAGCCCTATGCCATGACAACATGGAATAATTCAAATACTGTCGAACGGGATGCAGTTTTATCGTGGTTGTCTAACTTGCACCATCCCAGAATGACGGTTGAGGGTTTAAGGTCTTACCTAGGGGTGGATTTTTTAACCCCTGCCGTGTTTGCTTCCGGTCAAGAAATGGCGCTGCAGCTTTCAATGCCAAGACGATCAACCCCGGGCGTTACTGTTGTTGATGCGCCAAGTTTTGGACGAACGGTTCAGGTTTTAGATTTGAATAAGCAGGCTGTTACTAGCGAGCAAAAAATTCGCTTGGGTGTGGTGCGTCATTTATGGCGTGATGATAATCAAGCGATAGACCTTGAAGTGAATCGACTTAACTATCATAGTCTTGTGACAGGTACAACCGGGGTCGGTAAAACGACAACGATTAAATCTATCTTGGCTCAGTTACATGGCTTTAAAGTTCCATTTATGGTGATTGAGCCTGCAAAGGGTGAATATGTTGAGCTAGTGAATTTGTCGAGCAACGCTAACCCTGTTCGTCATTTCGTTGCCGGTCGCTACGATAACACCGGCTTAAAACTTAATCCGTTTGTGTTTCCCGATGGCGTTGCGCTAACTGATCACATTGATCGAATTACAACAGTGTTTAATGCTGCATTTTCAATGTATGGGCCGATGCCACAGTTGTTAGAAGAAGCCATATTTGCAGCCTATGAAGAATTGGGTTGGGTCACCTATTCATCGGTATGCGTTAACCCGGTTAAGCGTTTTCCAACGGTTTTGGATGTTTTAGAACAAATTCCACTCGTTGTAAAAGCATTGGGCTATTCGGAGCAAGTGGTAGGGGACTTTGTGGGCGCACTAATGGCACGATTAAAGTCTTTAACGCGTGGCTCTTTGGGAATGACAGTTTTATGTTCGCCTGATGAGGAAACCTCTTACGAACAGCTTTTTAGTGAGTCCAGTGTGGTGGATTTATCGGCGATGGGTTCACCCGAAAAGCGGGCGATGGTAATGGGGCTGTTATTTATGCGGTTATATGAATATCGTTTGGCTCAGGGTTTACCAAAGTTTGAAAATCTACAACATTTAATGGTGCTTGAAGAAGCGCATGTGTTGTTAAAGAAAACCAGTAAAGACCAGTCTCAAGAGAGCAGTAATACGACGGGGATGGCGGTTGAAGCTTTTGCTAATGCGTTAGCGGAGATGCGGGCTTATGGGCAAGGTTTCATGGTCGCCGATCAATCGGCTTCTGCAATTGATGATAGCGTGTTAAGAAATACCAATACTAAAATAGTAATGCGCGCACCTTACGAAGCTGATCGTTTGGCGCTGGGCGGTGCCTTGGCGTTGGATGAAGAGCAAACACGTTCGTTAGCTAAACTGGAAAATCATACAGCCGTTGTGTTTCAAAGCAATTGGCTAGAGCCGGTCTTGTGTCGTCTTAAAAAAGTTGCTATACCTGAGCGAAAATTAAATCAATTAGCTAATACGACGAGTAATGATTTGAACAAACACAAAGCAGCTTTATTGGTCTTTTTATTTGAACCAAGGTTTACTAAACCTACTAAAGGGTTAGATGGTATTAAAGAGTTGTTAGGGAACTTTGATTTGGAATCAACGCTTTTAGCGTTAAATGCATCACAACAAGATCGAGTGTTAATAAATAATTTTCTAGCCTCTAAACAAGAATTTCCTAAAGATTATTTATCATTACGCCCTGTTGTGTTTAAGCTCGCATTAGAACCGATACTTGGCGAGCGTCAGATGAGTTTACGAGGTTTGTCTAATCGCATCATCGCGCAATTGATAGGATTGGGTATGAATATGTCGAATGATCTTATCAAATCATTAGCCAGTCAATTAATGAAGATTTGCTTACCTGAAAGTAGCAAGCAAATATCAGAATTCAAAGTGTTTAAGGAGTAGGTTATGGCTGTACCACACATTGCGGCTGAAATTGCCAAACAAGTCGCAAAAGAAGTTGCATCAGAGACTTTTAAAGAAGTTGCAAAAGAAACCGTAAAAGAAGTTGGCAAAGAAATCGGTACCTTGCTTAAAGAAACAATTGGCGAGGAAATGTGTAAAGAGTTAATTGATCAAGTGGTGAGCGAGGTCGCAAATGAGCTTGTTGCTGAAGCCTTGGTAGGACTTGATCCTGAGCTTCAAATGATTGCAGCGGCGATTATGAAAAGCTATGCAAACGAGGCTATTTTGTCATGGACTGAACTAGAGGTTAAGGGCGATAGTAACTTTGTTATTGGAGGTGAAACTAGCGACGGTACTGACATAGATGCGGCTTATATGGGTGATGTGTCAGTTTTAATAGATATGGAACCTGGTGAAGTCGTTGGTCAAATGTTTGAAAAAGATGCAGATAGTCGTACTATTTTTATGAGTGAGGATTTTTATGATTTGCCAAATGACGTATCGGATAATTTTAAAGATGAATTGGCCGCAAATGATATTGATTTGGTGATCATTGAGGGGCAGTAATTTTTAACCGTTACCCGAGCTTATTCAATCCAAGCCCCATAAGCCAGTTCCTGATAACAGAGTTTACGGCCGTGATGTTGAGTTGGTTATGGCCGCATTTGGGGCAGGTTTCGGGTAGCGGTTGCATGATGGCATCGCTTTTTGATGTATAGGTTTGATGCCAGCCACACTTGGGGCATTTGACTTTTAGCGGTGGGGGTTTGCATGGCATGAGTTAGTCCTCTTTGCTTTTTGTCTGTTCAGTGTTTTCGGCTTGTTCACCGGGTTTGATTTCGTTTAATGCGTCTAACATTTGGTCTATAAATTCATCGCCAATTTCTTTTAGTTGTTCGGTTAGGTCTTCGAAGGCTTCTTTAAATTCTTCGCTAAATAGGTTGATGCTCATAATATAAACTCCTTGGTTGGCTTAATGAGGTTAGTTTATTGCAGGCTAGCGTCAATTAGTGACGCAGGAGCGGCTGGCTATTGTTTTTATATTTGGCTAAATGCATAATGATTTTATGCAATAATTGATTTATATAAACTTAGCGTGTGGCAATTGTAATGTTCTCAAAGAAAAACGTGTTGTTAAATACGCTGCCAGAAGGCTTGGTGGTGAATCGTGTTTGGTTAGAAAAGCATGGTTTGACCCGCCCGGATATTGATTATTATCTTCGTTCGGGTTGGTTGCACGCTGTGCACCGCGGTTTTTATCGGAAGCCGGGTGGGGCTTTGAAGTGGCAGCATTTGGCGTATTCCTTTCAAGAGTTAGGCTATCTTTGTCATGTTGGAGGAAAAACCGCGCTGGCGGAAAAGGGCTTTAGCCATTATCTTGAGTTAGGACAGCGAGAGATTCAGTTGTTTAGTGAAGGTAAGTTGCCGATTTGGCTAACAAGGTGGCATGAATGCCAGCAAAGCGATTTTCGTTTCAGCCTTGTTTCAAAAACATGGTTGGCCGATCTGCCGGAGTCATTGTTTTGGTTTATGCCTTTTGGGGGCTGGGATTGGCCTATCAAGATAGCACAGCCGGAGTTGGCTTTAGTCGAATGGTTGAGTCTGGCAAAAACAGAAGTTGATTTGCGGGCGATTGATAGTGTATTTGAAGGCTTAACCACACTCAGTCCGCATAGAATGCGATTGGCGCTTATACATTGTGATTCAATTCAAACTAGGCGGTTGTTGGGTTGGTTTTGTGATCGATACCCGCATACTTGGTGTAAGCGCCTTGATTGGGATGGTATTGATTTAGGCAAGGGCAAGCGAAGTTATATTATGGGTGGTGCATTCAATGTGAAGTGGCAAATCACGGTTCCTAAAGGGTTAGACAAAACAGGGGATGCTTTTGAATCCGAACAATCCTTATTTTAAGCAGGTTCAGTTGTTAGTTAGTGTATTGCCGATTTTGCAGGAACATCCCGTTTTTGCATTGAAAGGCGGCACAGCGATTAATCTATTTGTACGTGATTTACCGCGTTTATCGGTTGATATTGACTTGGCGTACCAGCCTATTAAAGGTCGAGAAGAAAGTGTTAAAGACATTCATGAGCACCTGTTCGCGATCGCTTCAACTTTAAGATTGCAAGGTTTGCGAGTTCAACCTAATCATCCTGAGCAGATCACGCGCTTGGCGGTCGCTAATGATCAAGCACAAATAAAAATTGAAACATCTCCGGTTTTGCGAGGTACGGTGCATCCTGCTGTGACCCTACCTGTTCGCCATTTGGTCGAGCAGTGGTTTGGTTATGTCGAAGTGCAAACGCTGAGTTTTGAGGATTTGTATGCAGGAAAACTCTGTGCGGCGCTTGACCGACAGCATCCGCGTGATTTGTTTGATGTGAAGGTATTATTTGAGAATGAGGGTGTTTCAATAAAGCTAAAAGATACGTTTATGGCTTATCTGATCAGCCATCCAAGACCTATTAGCGAGTTACTTAATCCCAATTTGCTTGATATTGCGGTTGTTTATCAGCGAGAGTTTGAGCATATGACGGTCGAAAAAGCGCCCTTGGTAGATTTGCTTGTTGTTCGAGAAACCTTAATTGAACGCCTTCTTTGTATGTTGACCGATAGGGATAAAGCCTTTTTACTCAGTGTAAAAAAGGGGAAGCCTGATTGGCAATTATTTGCATATCCCAGGATTGCTGAGTTGCCTGCTATTAAGTGGAAGCTTCATAATTTAGCCAAGATGAATTTGAATGCTCATCAGCAGGCCTGCTATAAGCTTGAAAAGCTACTGAATAGTATTTAAGGAGAGCGGATTATGGAGCGCGATACGTTATTTCGTTATATGGCTTTGCTGCGTTTGATTCCGCGTGAGCCGTCGTATCGCAGTACGACGACGTTACAGCAGTTTTTGGAAGAGGCGGGGTTTAAGGTCGGGGCGCGAACTTTGCAGCGTGATTTGGAGAAGCTGAGTCAACATTTTCCGATCGTGTGTGATGATTCGGCTAAACCCTATCGTTGGGGATTTGACCGCGATTTTAGGAGCAACCTTCCTGCAATGGAGGTGCCGGCGGCTTTGACTTGGGTTTTGGCAGAGCAGTATTTGAAAGGCTTGTTGCCAAAGGTGGCGGTGGATCAGTTGCAAACGCAGTTTGATTTGGCGCGTCAGTTTTTGGATGGGCATAAAAACAATGGGTTTTCTCATTGGACGAAGCAGGTGATGGCGATTCCACCGGGCAAGGCGTTAATGCCTGCGGCAGTGGAGGCATCAATTTGGCAGGGCGTAACCGATGCGATTTTGATGGGACGGGCGATTGAGGTTTGTTATTTAAGCAAGCAGAAGGGGTCGTTGCATGAGTATGTGTTGCATCCGTTGGGCTTGGTGATTCGTCATAACGTGACCTATTTGTTGGCGTTGGTGAATGATTATGACGATGTGCGTCAGTTTGCTTTGCACCGTATTCAGACTTTAGCGGTGCTGGATGAGGTGGTTTATCGTTCGCTGCCGGATTTTTCGGTAGAGCATTATGTTGCTAGCGGGGCGTTTGGTTTGCCTTTGGATTCTAAGCCGATTGAGTTACAGGCGCGTGTAACCAAGGAGGTGGCTTGGATGTTGTCGGAAACACCGGTGAGCGAAGTGCAGTCTTTATCTGAGCCGGATGAAAACGGTTGGTGTGTGTTGACTGCGCAAGTGCCGAATGATCAGCAAACTCAATGGTGGTTGCAGAGTTTTGGCGCGAATATCGAGGTGCTTGCGCCGCAAGCTTGGCGCAATGCCATTTTAGAACAAGCGAGACGGATTGTAGCGCGTTGTTAGGCATTATGTTCGTCTATTAAAGCATCCACATCCACATTGGCCGGGACAACAAAATTCCGCTTACGCAAGGTATCAAGGTACGCTGTTTCAATCTTACGATCAGTCGTAACCGGTTTATGATCAGACAGCACAATGACTCTCACATGTTGATTTAAAAACTGTTGATAATTCTGTAAAGGAATAAACGGACTGGTTACGTCGGTTTCAAATTCAACGGCATACATACTCAAACTCTCTCAAAAATTAAACCAAACCATATATTAACAAAACAACGCCATAACACCAATTTGTTGGCGTTGGTGCTGAGTGATCAGCAAACTCAATGATGGTTGCAGCGTTTTGGCGGTGTTGGGGATGTTCGCCTGCTGAGGCTGGATAAAAAGGCGTATAATGTCGAGTCTTAATTGAATTTAACGTGAAATAGGATAGGTTGATGATTAATCCGCAGCAGTTAGAGGGCATGGTTCGCCAGGTATTGGAGCAGATTCCGCCGCAGTTTGGTCAAGCGCCGGAGGCGTTGAAGACGCAGGTGAAGTCGGTATTGCAATCGGCGTTGGCGCAAATGGATTGTGTGACGCGTGAGGAGTTTGATACACAGGCGGCGGTGCTGGCTAAAACCCGCGCTAAGTTGGAGGCGTTGGAGCAGCGTTTGGCGTTATGGGAAGCCGAACAAGCGGACGAAACGCCTTCGCGTAACGATTAGGAGACGACCTTGAGTTTCGCTTGTGTGCATTCGCGTGCGTTGGTGGGGATGGACGCGCCGCTGGTTCAGGTGGAGGTTCACGCGTCCAACGGTTTGCCGAGTTTGTCGATTGTGGGCTTGCCGGAAACCTCGGTCAAAGAAAGTAAAGAGCGGGTGCGCAGTGCGTTATTGCGCTGTGGTTTTGATTTACCGCCCAAGCGTATTACGATTAATTTGGCACCGGCGGATTTGCCCAAAAGCGGAAGTCGGTTTGATTTGAGATCGGAA
>JAVETW010000011.1:0-55460 GCA_034005865.1 Thiomicrospira sp.
ACGCTCTTCCGATCTTTTCGCGTTGGGCTTGCTGGCACTGGCCGTAACGCTGTTGGCACGGGTTGTTAGCCCGCCTTATCCCGATTGGGCGTTGGTGTTGGCGCAGGCGAGTTTAGCGGCGGTGCTGAGTTGCCGTTTTGGCTTACCTTGTTGGTGGCGAATCATTCAGTTTTTGATGCCGGTTGGTTTGTATTTGGCGTTGATGATGTCGTTTAACCCGTTATGGGCATTGTTTATTTTTATTGTGCTTTGGTTGGTATTTAAAAATGCGGTGGTGGAGCGTGTGCCGTTGTATCTTACTAATAGCATTACGCGCCAAGCCCTTAAGCAAATGGTGAGAGGGCAACAGGCGGTTCGCTTTATTGACTTGGGTTGTGGCTTGGGTACGAATGTGTTTTTTATGCAGTCGCTGGCGAATGTGGCGCGCGCGGTTGGCGTAGAAACGGCGCTGATGCCTTATTGGATTGCGCGTTTGCAGGCCTGGTTTAAGCCCGGGGAAATTCGTCGTCAAGATTTGTGGCAAGTGAGTTTAGCCGATTATGATTTGGTGTATGCGTTTTTATCACCCGAACCTATGGCAAAGCTTTGGCAGAAAGCGCAAAATGAAATGCGACCCGGCGCGCGATTGGTGAGTAATAGTTTTGCTTTGGAGGGGGTCGAACCTTCTGATATTTGGCAGTTAGCCGATCGCCGTCAAACACAACTTTTTATTTATGTTATTCGCCCGTCTGAGGAGTCTGCCGATGTCAGTCACACGTCATCCGATTGAAATTGTTTCCCCGTGGAGTTTGTTTGTTGAGCGCGAGGCAAAACGCCATGCTGATCTGTTTGAGCGCGATTATCAACAGGCTTATTTGGTCGGTGAGTTGTTTGAGCGTTGTTATGGCGAGGTGGTGGCTAGTGAGGATGAGGCAGCGTTGAAGAAAAATTTGCGGCGTTGGCGGCGTGAGCAGATGGTGCGTATAGCGGTGCGGGATTTAATCGGCTGGGCGGATTTAGATGAAACCTTGCGCGACATTTCAGATTTGGCGGATGCGTTGGTGTCGGCGGCGTTGGATTGGTGGTATGGGCGTTTGTGTGAAAAATTGGGTACACCTATCGGCGAGGAAAGTGGCGAGCCGCAGAAGATGATTGTGTTGGGTATGGGCAAGCTGGGCGGGCAGGAGCTGAATTTTTCGTCGGATATCGACTTGATTTTTGTGTATGCCGAAAACGGGCAAACCGACGGCGTACGCGCGATGAGTAACGATGAGTTTTTTGTCAAATTGGGTCAAATGATGAATAAGTCGCTGACCGAAATGACCGCCGATGGCATCGTTTATCGTGTGGATATGCGTTTGCGCCCGTTTGGTGAAGCCGGACCCTTGGCGATTAGTTTTAGCGGGATGGAGCATTATTATGAGGTGCATGGGCGGGCGTGGGAGCGTTATGCGCTAGTGAAGGCACGGGTGATGGCTGGCGATGTGCAAAAGGGTCGTGAGTTAATGGCGATTTTAAGGCCGTTTATTTATCGACGTTATATTGATTATACGGCGATGGATTCGTTGCGTGATTTGAAGCGTATGATTGCGGCGGAGGTGGCGAAAAAGGGGATGCAGTCAAATATTAAACTCGGTGCGGGCGGTATTCGCGAGGTGGAGTTTATTGTGCAGGTGTTTCAGTTGGTGCATGGCGGACGCGACAAGGGATTGCAGGGGCGGGCGTTACAGCCAGTGCTAGCGTATTTGGCGCAACAAGACTACATCACGCAACAAGATGGTGCTGAGTTAAAGGCGGCGTATGTGTTTTTGCGTCGCGCAGAAAACCGTATTCAGCAGTGGAATGATCAGCAGGCCCATTCGTTGCCTAAGGACGCCCGCCAGCAGCTTGCGTTGGCGCAGTCGATGGGGTTTGAAACCTATCCCGCGTTTTTGGAGGAATTGGCGCAACATCGGCGTACGGTGCAAACTCATTTTGATGATGTGTTTGCCGAGGAGTCGCCGGTGTGCGATTTGACGGATGCGTTGGCGCAAGCGTGGAAAGGGCCGCTGGAGGATGATGCGTTGGTTGTATTGACGCAGTTTGGCTTTCAGCAGCCAGGCGAGGTGTTGAATTTATTGCGTCAGTTTAAGCGTTCGCGTGCGCTAAGCCATATGAGCGCGGAAGGTCAGATGCGTTTGGAGGGGGTCATGCCGCATTTGATGAAGACGGTGTGTTCTTTACCACAAGCGCAAGCACAGGCGTTGCAGCGTGTTTTACGTGTGGTGGAGAGTGTGGTACGCCGCAGTGTGTATTTGGTGCTGTTAAAAGAAAATCCGCTGGCGTTGGAGCATTTGGTTAAGCTGTGTGCGATTGGGCCTTGGTTGACTGATATGTTGGTGAAGTATCCGGCGTTGATGGATCAGTTAATTGATTTGCGCACGTTATATCGGCCATTGAAAAAAGAGGAGTTATTGCACGAAGCAGCGTCATTGTTAGCGACCTATGGTGATGATGAAGAGGGGTTTATGCTGCAGTTGCGTCATTGGCGTCATGCGCAGGTGTTTCGGGTTGCCGCTGCGGATATGACTGGGCAGGTGCCAGTGATGCACGTTAGTGATTATTTAACGTGGATTGCGCAAGCGGTGTTGCAAGTCACTCATGATTATGTGTGGGCGCTGATGACGGCGAAACACGGTCTGCCGCAGGGCGAAGCGGCCTCGCCGTTTATGATTGTCGGTTATGGCAAATTGGGCGGGATTGAGTTGGGGTATGGCTCGGATTTAGATATGGTATTTATCTATGATCAACGGGCGCCGGATGAACTAACCCAAGCCCAACACGTGGGTCAGCGTGTGGTTGACCACGCGACTTTTTTTACGCGTATGGGGCAAAAAATTATTTCGGTACTGACAACCTTGATGCCAGCAGGCACGTTGTATGAAGTTGATACGCGTTTGCGCCCGAATGGTGCCAGTGGTTTGATGGTTTCTTCTTGGGCCAGCTTTGAGCAGTATCAGCGTGAAAAAGCTTGGACTTGGGAGCATCAAGCGTTGATTCGCGCGCGCGCGGTAGTGGGTTCGCCTTCGGTATGTTCGCATTTTGAAGCGTTTCGTGTAGCGTTTTTGTCTCAGCCACGTGATGCTGACAGGGTGCGGGCGGAGGTGGTGGATATGCGCCAAAAGATGCGCCAGTCGTTGGATAAGTCGAACGCAAAAACCTTTGATTTGAAGCATGGCGTTGGTGGTATTGTCGATATTGAGTTTATGGTGCAGTATTTGGTGCTGGCTTTTTCTCATCAGCATCCGAGTTTGGCGATATGGTCGGATAATATGCGTATTTTGGATGCGTTAAAATCCTGTGGTTTGCTCAGTTTGCATGCGATTGAGCAGTTGCAGAACAATTACCGCGCTTATCGTGCGACTTATCATCGTCTTGCTTTGCAAAAAGAAAAAGCGATATTGGATGCTAAAACCTTCAGGGCGGAGCGTGATCAGGTGGCAGCGATTTGGCAGGATTTAATGGCGTCGTCTGACACCTAAAGTCTTCGGATGTTTCGCTGTAATTGAATGATAAATTAAGTTTTAAGGTGCCTCGATTTCCCCTCGCAGCATTTTACTCGGGGTTAATCGAGCTACCCATTCAATAATACTGTGCGAACAGACTTAGCGCTTTTGACAAATGCGCTAGCTGGCATTAGATACCTGCGTTATTTGCGCACTAGCTGAATCGATGGATTGATTTCGCTGCTAGGTGTTTGGTTTAGTGTGTTCCCATTTTCCCATATTGTGGTTGGCGATTAGGCGGCCTGTAATAGTTTAAAGCCGCTCACTTTGTTTTCCAGTCCGAGCACTTCTTCGATGATATTTGACGAGGTGGTGGCAATTTGCTCGACCAAGGCAGCATTTTGTTGAGTGGATTCATCGATTTCTTCTAGGGCTTCGGTGACTTCATGGATGCCTTGACTTTGGCGCGCTAGGGCTTGGTTCATTTTTATAATCATTTGCGCGATGTGCGCGATAGACTCTCTGTTTTGTTCAAATACCTGTTGTGTTTGTTGGCTTAGGCTCATGCCTTGGCTAATGCGTGTCATATTGGTTTGGGTGACTTGGCGGATTTGCTGTGCGGCTTCGGCGCTGCATTGTGCGAGTTGGCGTACTTCTGTGGCGACAACGGCAAAGCCGCGTCCGGCTTCGCCGGCGCGTGCGGCTTCAACCGACGCGTTTAGCGCGAGTAAGTTGGTTTGGAAGGCAATGCTGTCAATCAGTCCGGTGATATTGGAAATTTGGTGGCTGGCTTGCTCAATACCTTGCATGGCTTCAACCATCAGGCCAACAATGTGCATTCCATCTGCCGAGTCGTGCTGGACGAGTTCGGTGGTTGAGCTGATATGGTTGGCTTCTTCGAGGGTGTTGTCTAGGGTGACGCGCATTTGGCTCATATTGAGGCTGGTTTGTTGGATGGCGGCGGCCTGTTTTTGCACGCGTTTGTTGAGGTCTTGGTTGCCGCTGGAGATTTCTTTGATGCCGTGTACGGCATGATCGGTGGCGAGTTTGACATCGCCGAGCATTCGGCTAATGCTGTGTGCCATATTGCTCATGTGGGTGTTGAGCTCTTGCAGTTTGCCTTCGAAACGATGGGCAGTTTGTTGCGAAAAATCGCCTTGGCTAAAGGCTTTTAGCGCGATAGCTTTGTTGTTAATCGCTTGTTCTAGGCGTTCCAGCGACTCGTTTAAATAGCGTTTTAGGCGGTGTAATTCGCCAGGCATAATCATTTCAACGCGTTGGGCAAAGTCGCCGTCGCGCATGGCGTGGGTAACACGGCGAATATCGTCTATCGCTTGTTTTTGCACGCCTAGGGCGTTGGTGAGCGATTGAATAACTTGTAGGTATTGGCCTTGGTAGGGTGTTAGGTCAAGATCAAAAGACAGTTGGCCTTGTTCTAAGGCTTGGCTTAGTTCACTCATTTTGTCTAGGGTGTGGTTGATGGATGCGAGGCTTCGATTCATCGCTTGGCTAAGCTGGCCGAGATCGCCTTGATAATGTTCGCTCATGCGTTGCTGGGTGTTGCCTTGAGCGAGGGCTTCACTTACGGTTTGTACATCGTGCAAGGCTTGGGAAATGGCTTGGAATAAGGTGTGTTGGGCTTGGCTCATTTGGGCCAGTTCGTGTGAGCCGCTAAGCGCTTGCCAGTGTGAGAAGTCGCCGGTGTGCGCGGCATTGATTACTTGGTCGCGCATGGCGTTTAGCGGTTTGACAATCGAGCGTGTAATGCTACTGTTGATCAGCAGGAGCAGCAGCGCGGCTAATAGGCCAACGTACATCAGGGTGTCGGATTGCGATAGGTTGACCTGTTCTAGTTCGTTAAGCGCTTGGAGCGTTTGTTGTTGTAGCCGGTCGGTTAGGGCGAGCAGCGCGGTGTGGCCGTTTTCTGAGAGTTGAGCTAGGGTTTCGTTATTTTGTTCGGCGGTATGAATGAAATCGCGTAATTCGCCAAACGCATCAAAGTAGTCACTTTGGCTGTTGCTGAGTTGCTCAAAGCTTTCACGTAGTAGGAATTGGCCGCTGATTAGGTTGTCGATGGCTTCAATGATTGGGCGGGTTTTAAAGCCTAAACCTTGTTCGTCGAAGGCGTGTTTTAGCGTGATGTCGCCGCTGCTTATCATTTTAGCGGCGAGCAGTTGTGAGGTGTCTAAACGTTGTTTGAGGGCGCTAAGTTGTATTTGCAGGCCTGCTAAATCGCCGCTGTCGGCTAGCAGGCGGGTCATGGCTTGGTTGAGGGTTTGCGCACTGCGTTCTAAACCAAATTCGAGTGTGGTGCGTAAGCGATTTTTGAGGTAGACATTGGCATTGGTCGCTTTTTTGAGGTTAATCAGTAGACCATCGAGTTCGAGTAAGGTGGTCATCAGTTCTGTGGGTTGGGTGTTGGCGTCGAATTGTAAAAAACCGCTTTGATCGCGTAAGGTGACGGCGCCAAGTTCGGTTAATAGAATTTCTAGGCCTTGAATTTGTAGGTCGATGCGTTGGTTAAAGCGTTCGCCCTGTTCAGCCTCAGTGGTGAGTACGTAGTGATTTGAGGCTTGCAGGGTTTGAATAAACTCTTGGTGAAATGCGGCAATTTTGCTGGTGAGGTTTTCGTGTTGGTTGACTAGCTGACGCGATTGTTGGGCGGAAAATTGGGTAGCGTGCCAGCCGAGCCAAGAAACAAATCCGACCAAGGCCAGTACAAGTATTAGGTTAAGCCATAATCGTGCGCCGATGCTGAGTGAGTTAAACATTATCAAATCCTGATTTATTTTCTTGCCAATTAGATTAAGTGGACAAAATGACAGATAGATGACGAGTGTATAAAATTTATATGCGCGGAAGTTTGCGCATCCTGCGGGGCATTGCGGCCTTCAGGCCGTGTAAATTAGGTTGGTACAGTAATAGGTGCGGAGTTGGTTTGGTGAGAAGGGTTGAAAATGAAGGTTCAATTAAGCCGAAACGATGGGGGGTTTGTTATGATAGCACGGCGTTGTTTTTGTAGGCGATAGGGAATATGAGGCAGAGTATGGATGAGCAGCAGCAAGCGATTTGGACACAGAAATATACCGAGTTTTTACAGGGAAGTCCGCCGCGTCCGGCGCGGGTAGTGTATCAGCGAGATCGAGCGCGTGTGATTCATTCGGCCTCATTTCGGCGTTTACAGTCGAAAACGCAGATTTTTGGCTTGCATGAGTCGGATTTTTATCGAACGCGTTTGACTCATTCGATGGAGGTGGCGCAAATCGGTTCGGGCATTGTCGAGCAGTTGATTACCGATGGCGAGGGTCAGGCATATATGGATTGGCTGCCGTCGTTTTATTTGATTGAGGCGATTTGTTTGGCGCACGATTTGGGGCATCCGCCGTTTGGGCATGGTGGGGAGGTAGCGCTTAATTATATGATGCGTCATCACGGTGGCTTTGAAGGGAATGCGCAAACTTTGCGTATTTTGGCGAAATTGGGCGAGTATACGCCGCATAATGGTATTGATTTATCGCGTCGTGCAACCCTGGGCGTTTTGAAATATCCGGCGATTTATGAAGAGGTGGTAAACGTCAACCCAAAATATCAAGCGCAGTTACATGAGCCGACGGTCACTGATTTTAAAACTTGGAATATGAAGGCTTGGCATCCGCCTAAAAGCATTTATCAAGAAGAAGCAGAGGTTTTTAATTGGGTGTTGAGTCCGTTTAGTGAAGCGGATCGGCATCGCTTTACTCAGCTTGAAGCGGTTGAAAATGGCCATGCGCGTACCGCACATAAGGCATTTGATACCACGATTATGGAGTTGGCGGACGATATTGCTTATGGTATCCATGATTTGGAAGATGCGGTGGCGATGAAAATGGTGTCGCGGGATTTATGGCAAGCGCAAGTGATGGAAAATGAGGCCTTTAGCCAAAATCCACTGTGGGATGAGAAGATGACCGAGCGTTTGTTTAGCGGCAGTTCTAAGTCGCGTAAACACGCGGTGAGTAAAATGGTGGGTTTGATGGTGGAGCACGTGTTTGTGGTAGAAAACGAGGCATTTGAGCATCCGTTGCTGCGTTATCAGGCGTGCTTGCCGTCAGCGCAGGCTCGGGTGTTGGATTTGTTAAAACGTTTTGTGTTTAAAAACGTGATTACGATTCCCGAAGTGAAAGGCATGGAGTATAAAGGCCAGCTTATCGTTATGGAGTTGTTTAAAGCGTTGGAGGCGAATGCGGATCGGTTGTTGCCGTCAAATACGGTGAAAAAGCTGGCATTGGCTGATACGGAGCGCGCGCGTAAACGGGTGATTTCAGATTATATTTCCGGCATGACGAATACGTATGCGTCCCGACTTTATGAGAAGTTTTTTATGCCGATGAGTGGATCGATTTTTGATCGTTTATGATGCGCCTTTAGCAGGCCTGCTAATAGCAAGTTTACGCTGATTTTGTTTAACAGGAAAAGGACGATGCGTTATTTAAAGTGGTTTGTTGGATTGGGGTTGGTGTTGAGTTTAAGCGCGTGTTTTGAATCTAAACCATCGGATATGGCGGTGGAGGTGATGGCGAAGCGATATTGGGTAGATGAGTTAAAGTTTGCGCAGGTGTTTCCTTTGCAAGAGGTGCAGTTGCTCAGCGCGTATAAGGAAGGGAGCGATGGTTATGTAGCTCAGGTGCGCTATCGGTTTGGTGCCACCTTGAGTGAGGCGGAGTTGGTGGCACATTTGCAAGCGCAAGAGGCGCAGGCAGCGAGCGCGGTTTTGGCGCATCCTGGAGTGGTGGCAACCTTGCAACGTTTGCCTAGCGGATTTGATCGAGAGAGTCGGTTGGAATTAACTAAACGCTTGTTGTTTCGCGATGGTGAGCGCGGTTGGTTGTTAGAGCGAGAGTTAAGTGACTAGGACGTTTACTAAGCGTTTTCGCCGGCGTGGCTCAGTTAGCAGCTGGTGTGGTTAAATTAAGGTCCGTTGGCATACGGCGGGCACCTCGATTAGCCCCGAATAAAGTTCTGCGGGGCTTAGCTAAGTTCGCCAGTTCTGCGTTGTGAACGTTTGCAAGGTCCAGACATTCTTTCATCTTTTCGCCTTGAGCTGACAAACTTCGCGTTGCCAATCGAAGACAGCGCGTAGCCTGAAAATTCATTGGGTAATTGCGGTGTCCATATTTTTGTAACGGATTGATAAATTTTGCTTTAGTTAGTCTGTGAAGGGTGTTTGTTCAACCAAAACGATTGATACAAACCAATATCTCAATGGCTAAATGTTTAAGAGTTTGCTGTCTTTGTGATTCAAAAATGAAGGCTCAACAGTCCTTGGGATGACTGCGTTGAACCGCTAATAAGTTTTAAGATGGTGTGCTGTTTTCGATTGACAACGCCGCACCAAGCTTTGGTTGGGGGCGTGTCGCTCTGTTGTCTTTAGTTTTTTGTGCGCGTATTGCTTTGAGCGCGCTGCCACATTTCTTGTGCATGACGCAAAGTTTGTTGGGTCATTTCTAACCCGCCTAGCATTCGTGCTAATTCTTCCGTGCGTTGTGCGTCGTTGAGGCTGCGAACAAGGGTGCGCGTAGTTTGTCCTTCGCTGTGTTTGGCAACCGTAAGATGTTGATTTCCATAGGCGGCTACTTGAGCTAAGTGGGTAATAGAAAGTACTTGGCAATGCTGGGCGAGCTGGCGCATCTTTTGGCCGACGACTTCAGCAATGCCGCCACCGATACCGACATCGACTTCATCAAAAATGAGCGTGGGACGCTTGGTGACTTGTGCGCAGGCAACTTGTAACGCTAGGCTAATGCGCGAAAGTTCGCCGCCGGAGGCGACTTTTGCCAGCGCTTTGGCTGGTTGTCCGGGATTGGTGCTGACCTTAAATTCGATTCGGTCCAAGCCTTGCGCACTGGGTTTGTCCAGCGCGCTGAGTTCGATACTAAAGCTTCCTTTTTCCATGCCGAGGGTTTGCATACCGCTTGTGACCAATTCACTTAAGCGTTGCGCGCTGTGTTGGCGTAAGGCGGTGAGCGACCTGGCGTGTTGTTCGTAGGCCAACCAAGCTTGGTCTATTTCGATTTGTAAGTCGTCGAGCGAGCCTAGGTTTTGATTGAGTTGGTCATAGTCTCGGCGCAGTTGTTGGTGTTTATGAACTAGCTCATTTGGGCTGAGTTGGTATTTTTTGGCAAGGGCGTATAACTCGCTGAGCCTCGTCTCAACCAGTTGCAGACGTTCCGGATCGAGTTCGACCGACTCAGCAAAATGGTGAATATCGTTAGCGGCTTCTTGCAGTTCAATTAGCGCACTTTGCAGCTGGCTGAGCTGGTTTTGTAGGTTCGGGGTGAATTGGCTGAGTTGTTCAAGCTGGTGAATGGCTTCATTGATCAGGGCGCTGGCACCATTGTCGCCATCGAGTGCTTCATGGCTGAGGTAGCCGGCACGCTTGATTTCGCTGGCGTGGGCGAGGGTGCGCTGTTCGTCTGAGAGGTTGTCAAACTCGTCCGCCAAGGGCAGAGTTTTGTCGAATTCTTGTAGTTGGAATTGGATTAATTCTAAACGGCTTTGATGTTCGACTTGGTTGGCTTTGAGTTCGTCGTAATGCTGACGGCGTTGTTGCCAGTGTTTAAAGGCTTGTTTGGTTCGGACTAGGGTTTGGCTATGTTCACCATAAGCATCCAGTAGTTGGAGCTGATGCGCTAAGGATAGCAGCGATTGGTGGGCGTGCTGGCCGTGAATATCCACAAGCGCATCGCCGAGGGTTTTGAGACTGCTGGCGGGGACGGGGCGGCCGTTAATATAGGCTTTGGAGCGGCCATCGGCCCCGACAATGCGACGTACGATACACTGTCCATCGTCGTCTAAGGCCTGCTCGGCTAACCAAGCTTGGATGTCCGGTTGGCGACTTATATCGAATTGCGCACTGACTTCGGCGCGTTCTTCACCGTGGCGGACTAAATCAGAATCGGCGCGCTCACCCAAAATCAGGCCAAGCGCATCTAAAAGAATCGATTTGCCTGCCCCAGTTTCGCCGGTTAAGGCTGTGAATCCTTGCGCGAGAGTGAGGTGCAGTTTTTCAATTAAGGCAAGGTTTTGGATGTGTAATTCGGTCAACATTATAGTTTTTCACCCCAGTGTAGTTTGGCGCGTAAAAGTTGATAGTGGTCGTGTCCGCATGGATGAATCAGTTTAATAAAATGACGATGGCGCACCACGCGGGTACGGTGTTTGGCGTTAATTTCAAAGGTGATTTGGCCATCGCAGGTGATGCGGGCGATGCCTTGGCAGTCTTCATGGGCGCGCAGTTCTATTTCGCTATCGCCATCGACCACAAACGGTCGGTTACTCATGGTGTGCGGATTAATTGATACTAAAGTAAGTACATTGAGGCCAGAGTCAATAATCGGGCCGCCGGCGGATAGCGCGTAAGCCGTAGAGCCGGTGGGGGTGGCGATAATCATGCCGTCCGAACGTTGGCTTTTTAGAAATCGGCCATTGATGAAGGTTTCGAATTCGATCATTTTAGGTGTGTCAGGTTTGTGGATCACGACATCGTTAAATGCGAGCTGTTCAAACACCATTTTGTCTTGCTCAAAAATGCGCACATGAAGTAGGGTTCTTTGTTCGCAATCGTATCGTCCGTTGAGTAAATCTTCCATTGTCGCTAGCATGGTGGCGGGCGATACGTCGGCTAAAAACCCCAAACGCCCGAGATTGACGCCGACAATCGGAATTTGTTGGTCAACAACGTAGCGTGCGACGTCGAGAAAGGTGCCGTCTCCGCCGACCACAATCGCTAAATCGATTTCACCGTACATCGCTTGTCGATTGAGGAGGCGAATACCGTAGCGTTCGATAGGAAAGTCGGCACAGGATGTTTGGTCTAAATAGACGCAAAGCCCTTTGTCGAGAAAAAATTTAATCAGTTTGTCGATGCTTTTCCATGATTGAAAGCCGTTGTATTTTGCAAAGATGCCGATTCTGCTGAACATACGCTTGCCTATGTGTAAAAACGCCATTATACCGAAAGGCTTTGGCAGCACTAGGGGGACAAAAGCTTTTGTGTCGTGTTTTAAGTGACGGTTCGAACAAATAATTTAGCCTGTTGTCTTGAAAATAAATTTTTACCCCCTAGATTTAACACAGCATTTAAAAAAGTGATTATTTTGGAGTGAGTGACGATGAGTGAACAAAAGCAAGTGCCATCACAAGAAGAGCAGATAACGCAGGAGAATGACTTAGCTCAAGCGGAACAGCAGGTTGAGCAGGATATCAATCAGTTATTGGAGGAGGCGCGTCAGCAAGCCTCTGCGCATTGGGATTCGTTATTACGGGTACAGGCCGACATGGAAAATCTGCGTCGTCGCACGCGTATCGATGTGGAGAATGCGCATAAATATGGTACTGAAAAGTTAATTAATGCGTTGATTCCGGTGGCAGATAGCTTGGAAATGGGATTGGATGCGGCACAAAAATCCGAAGCGAATGTGGCATCGATTCGTGAAGGTTTAGAAATGACCTTTAAGCAGTTTTTAGATGTGCTGGCGGATTTTAATGTTGAGCGTCTCGATCCGAAGGGCGAGAAGTTTAATCCGCAACAGCATGAGGCGATGACGATGGTGCCTTCGCCATCGCATGAGCCAAATACGGTTATCGATGTTTTCCAAAAAGGCTATGCGCTAAATGAGCGTTTGATTCGTCCTGCGCGCGTCATTGTGAGTAAGGCCGAGTAAAAAGTTTAATAATTTTGCGATCGCGCCTTGAAACAAGAGTGGCGGGACTTATATAGCACACAAGTTAAATAAAAATGATTGGAGATGAATAAGATGGCAAAAATTATCGGGATTGATTTAGGTACCACCAACTCGTGTGTGGCGGTTATGGAAGGTAAGGATGTAAAAGTTATTCCTAACGCGGAAGGTGCACGTACTACGCCTTCGATTGTGGCTTACACTTCGGATGGTGAAGTGTTGGTCGGTGATTCGGCGAAACGTCAAGCGGTGACGAATCCTAAAAATACCTTGTTTGCGATTAAGCGCTTAATCGGTCGTCGCTTTGAAGACAAAGAAGTGAAAAAAGACATCGGTATGGTGCCTTATAAAATTGTTGCCGCTGATAATGGTGATGCTTGGGTGGAGATTGACGGTAAAAAAATGTCGCCACAGGAAGTGTCGGCGCGTACCTTGCAAAAAATGAAAAAAACAGCGGAAGATTATTTAGGTCATGAAGTGACCGAAGCGGTTATTACAGTGCCCGCTTACTTTAATGATGCGCAACGTCAAGCAACAAAGGATGCGGGTAAAATTGCAGGCCTGGAAGTAAAACGCATTATTAATGAGCCAACCGCAGCGGCCTTAGCTTATGGGATGGATAAGGCAAAGGGTGACAGTAAAATTGCGGTGTATGACTTAGGTGGCGGCACGTTCGATATTTCAATTATTGAAGTGGCAGATTTAGATGGCGAAAAGCAAGTTGAAGTGTTATCGACAAACGGCGATACCTTCTTGGGTGGTGAAGACTTTGATAAGCAAATCATGGATTATTTGGTCGCGGAGTTCAAAAAGGAGCAAGGCGTTGATTTAACCAATGATCCATTGGCGTTACAACGTCTGCGTGAGGCGGCGGAAAAGGCGAAAATCGAATTGTCTTCTCGAGAACAAACCGATATTAATTTGCCCTACATTACCGCTGATGCCACTGGGCCGAAGCATTTAAATATGAAAATTACGCGTGCTAAGTTTGAATCGTTGATCGAAGATTTAGTCGCGCGTTCGATTGAGCCTTGCAAAATTGCATTGAAAGACGCGGGCTTAACTGCCTCTGAGATTGATGATGTTATTTTGGTCGGTGGCTCAACCCGCGTGCCGATGGTGCAAGCGCGTGTGAAAGCCTTCTTTGGTAAAGAGCCACGTCGTGATGTCAATCCGGATGAAGCGGTGGCGATGGGAGCGGCGATTCAAGGTGGCGTGTTGTCAGGTGATGTAAAAGACGTGTTGTTATTGGACGTTACGCCTTTGTCGCTCGGTATTGAAACCATGGGTGGGGTGATGACGAAGTTGATTGAGAAAAATACGACGATTCCGACACGTAAGTCACAAGTGTTCTCAACAGCGGAAGACAACCAGACAGCGGTGACGATTCATGTGTTACAGGGCGAGCGTGAAATGGCGTCGGGTAACAAGTCACTGGGTCAATTTAACTTGGAAGATATTCCGCCTGCTCAGCGCGGTATGCCTCAAATCGAGGTAACGTTTGACATTGATGCCAACGGTATCTTGAATGTGTCGGCGAAAGATAAGGCGACCGGTAAAGAGCAAAATATCACCATTAAAGCTTCGTCCGGTTTATCTGAGGAAGAAGTTGAGCGTATGGTAAAAGATGCTGAAGCGCACGCGGAAGAAGATCGCAAAATGAAAGAGTTGGTGGAAACGCGCAATCAAGCTGATGCGATGATTCATGCCACGCGCAAAGCGATGAAGGATAACGAAGCGGAGTTAGATGCGGTTGAGAAAGACGCGATTGAAGCGGCGATTAAAGACGTTGAAGAAGTCATTAAAGGTGATGATAAGGCAAAAATTGATGAAAAAGTTCAAGCCTTAGCCGTCGCCAGTCAGTCGATGAGCGAAAAAATGATGGCGAAACAGCAAGGCGCGCAAGCGCAAGCTGATAGTCAAAAACAAGGTCAATCAACAAAAAACGATGATATTGTTGATGCCGAGTTTGAGGAAGTTGATGATAAGAAGTAAGGTTTTTTTAGCGTAAAATCGCTATAATCCGGCGGCTCGATTAGAGCCGCTGTTTTTTCACATTAAGTGATTTAGCTGAACCGTTCAGGATTTGCAGGCTTGGTCGTTTGAGCTAATTTACTTTTAGAAGCAATAGATAGTCCTATGAGCAAACGTGATTATTATGATGTGCTTTCGGTGTCGCGCACGGCCTCGGAAGCTGAGATAAAAAAAGCTTATCGCAAGCTGGCAATGAAATATCATCCGGATCGTAATTCGGAAGATCCAGACGCTGATACCAAGTTTAAAGAAGCGACCGAGGCTTATGAAGTATTGTCGGATGCGCAAAAACGCGCTGCTTATGATCAATTTGGTCATGCCGGCGTCGATGGAAGTCAGGGGCGCGGTGGTTTTGGTGGCTTTGGCGATGCCTTCGGTGATATTTTTGGTGACATTTTTGGTGGTGGCTTTCGTCAGGGTCCTCGCGCCGGTGATGACTTGCAATATGAGTTAGATATTTCTTTAGAAGATGCTGTCAACGGAACTGAGGTTGATATTCGCGTTCCGCGACAAGAGGAGTGCGATGCGTGTCATGGTTCCGGTGCAGAGCCGGGAACGAGTGCTCAGACCTGTCCTACCTGTCATGGTGAAGGTCAGGTACGTATTCAGCAAGGGTTTTTCTCGGTAGCGCGTACCTGTCCGACTTGTCACGGACGCGGCAAAATTATTAAGTCGCCCTGCAAGAAGTGTCATGGCGAGGGTATGGTCACTAAGCATAAAACCCTGTCGGTCAAGATTCCGGCCGGTGTGGATTCGGGCGATCGTATTCGCTTGCAGGGCGAAGGTGGCATGGGTGAGCCTGGTGCGCCACGCGGAAACTTGTATGTGAGAATGCGAGTCAAAAAACACCCGATTTTCCAGCGTGATGGTGATACGTTATTCTGCGCCTTGCCGATTTCATTTACAACGGCGACGCTGGGTGGCGAAATCGAAGTGCCGACCTTAAATGGTAAGGCGCGATTGAAAATACCGGCGGGAACTCAGTCGGGGCAACGGTTTAAATTGGCAGGAAAAGGGGTGAAATCGGTTCGTTCAGCCCGCGCTGGCGATTTGATTTGTGAAGTAAATATTGAGACGCCGGTGCATTTAACACAAGAGCAAAAAGATTTGTTAATAGCGTTTGAAGATAGTTTACAAGGTAAGCAAGCGAAACATAGTCCGAAGTCACATTCGTTTTTTGATTCAGTAAAAGCGTTTTTTACTGGCGATGAAGAAAATAAACCGAGCGATAAAAACGGCCCTTGGAATAGTTAGGAATAGATATGACACTTTCGCAGACAACACCTAAGCAGGCATTACGTATTGGCGTTATTGGCGCTTCCGGGCGAATGGGAAAACATTTAATTGAAGCAACAGCAACAACACCGGGCTTGGTTTTGGGGGCAGCGATTGAGCGTCCAGGCTCGACTCTGGTCGGTGCTGATGCCGGTGAGTTAGCTGGCGTTGGCACACTAAATGTGGCCGTGGTGGATGATTTGACATCGGTGGTAAATGATTTTGATGTGCTAATAGACTTTACACGCCCTGAAGTGAGTTTGCAGGCTTTAGCGTTGTGTGTTGAATATAAAAAACGTATGGTAATTGGAACGACTGGCTTTGATCAGGCCGGATTAGCGGCGATTGATGCAGCCGCACAGTCTATCCCCGTCGTTTTTGCGCCGAATATGAGCGTGGGTGTCACGCTGACATTGAAGTTATTAAAAATGGCTGCTGAAGTGCTAAGCGATGGTTTTGATATTGAAGTGATTGAGGCGCACCATCGTCATAAAATTGATGCGCCATCAGGCACGGCATTACGTATGGCGCAGGTTGTTGCTGATACGCTGGGACGCGATTTAAAAACTTGTGCGGTGTATGGGCGCGAAGGTAATACTGGCGAGCGCGATCCGAAAACGATTGGGTTTGCTACCGTGCGTGCAGGTGATATTGTCGGTGACCACACCGTGCTGTTTGCCGGTATTGGTGAGCGCGTGGAAATTACGCATAAAGCTTCGAGTCGTATGACTTTTGCGAAAGGTGCGGTGCGGGCTTGTCAATGGTTGGCCGTTCAGCCAAACGGGTTGTACGATATGCAGGACGTGCTTGGCTTGCGTTGATTGAAACCTGTAGCAGGCCTGCTAAACGTTGAATTAAATCCTAGTTTCGACTGGACTTTACTCGGTCGATGCTTTAAAATCCGCGTAATTTAATTTTTTGATTTTATGATGTAAATCAAGGGTGACATGAGGTCATTTATCGTGTGAATTGGAAACGGAGCAAATTCTTGTAAAAAAGAGTTGGCTCCGTTTTTTGTATCTGGATTTTATAAACTTGGCGGGCGATGAGATGAATTACACAGCTTTATTGGCACTGGCGGACGGAACGCTGTTTTGGGGAACTTCAATCGGTGCCGAAGGCGAGTGTGTTGGTGAAGTGGTTTTTAACACTTCATTAACAGGCTATCAAGAGATCCTAACCGATCCTTCTTATTTTAAACAAATTGTAACGTTAACCTATCCGCATATCGGTAATGTCGGCGTAAACTCGGAGGACGAAGAGTCTTCGAGTATTATGGCGCAAGGCCTTGTTGTTAAAGATTGCCCAGCTTTAATGAGTAACTTCCGCGCCCAACAAAGTTTGCCTGATTATTTAAAAGCGCAAAACGTTGTGGCGATTGCCGATATAGATACGCGTAAGCTTACTCGCATTTTGCGTGAAAACGGTGCGCAGAATGGCGTGATTGTCGCGGGGACGAATATTGATGCTGAGCAAGCGGTTGCAAAGGCGCAAGCGTTTGGCGGCCTAAATGGTTTAGATTTAGCCAAAGAGGTTACGGTGGCTAAACCTTATACTTGGACCGAGGGTAGCTGGGTGTTAGGTCAGGGCCATGTTGAAAAAGCCGCTCAGCAACCTTATCACGTAGTGGCTTTCGATTATGGCGTAAAGCGCAATATTTTGCGGATGTTGGCGGATCGAGGCTGTCGTTTAACGGTGGTGCCCGCGCAAACAACAGCCGCTGAGGTCTTGGCGCTTAATCCTGATGGAGTGTTTTTATCTAATGGTCCGGGCGATCCCGCCCCCTGTGATTACGCCATTACCGCGATTCAAGAAATCTTAAAAACCGATGTGCCTGTGTTTGGTATTTGTTTGGGACATCAGTTGCTGGCGTTAGCCAGTGGTGCTAAAACAGTCAAAATGAAATTTGGTCATCATGGTGCAAATCATCCGGTGCAAGATACCGAAACCGGTCGTGTGTTGATTACTTCGCAAAACCACGGCTTTGCGGTGGATGAGTCCACTATGCCGACGAATTTAAAAACCACGCATAAATCATTATTTGATGGTTCGTTACAGGGTATTGCACGAACCGATAAAGCGGCGTTTAGTTTTCAAGGCCATCCGGAAGCAAGCCCGGGACCGCACGATGTCGCACCATTGTTCGACCAGTTCGTTGAACACATTAAACAATTTAAACAAGCGAACGCCCGCTAAGGCCGGACAGAGAGATTAAGGGAATTCTATGCCAAAGAGAACAGACATAAACAGTATCCTCATTATCGGTGCCGGCCCTATTATTATTGGTCAGGCCTGTGAGTTTGACTACTCCGGCGCGCAAGCGTGTAAAGCGTTAAAAGAAGAAGGTTATCGCGTCATTCTTGTCAACTCCAACCCAGCAACGATTATGACCGATCCTGAATTGGCGGATGCGACCTACATTGAGCCGATTAACTGGCAGGTGGTTGAGCGCATAATCGCTAAAGAGCGTCCGGATGCGATTCTGCCGACCATGGGGGGGCAAACGGCACTGAACTGTGCGTTAGACTTGGCGCATAACGGGGTGTTGGAAAAATACAATGTTGAGCTCATCGGAGCCAAAGAAGACGCGATTGATAAGGCTGAAAACCGCGACCGTTTCCGTAAGGCGATGCAAAAAATCGGTTTAGATATGCCCGAGTCTGCGGTAGCGCATAATATGGAAGAAGCGTGGGAAATTCAGGCTAAAGTTGGTTTTCCGACGGTGATCCGTCCTTCATTTACCTTGGGTGGCTCCGGTGGCGGTATTGCTTATAATCGCGAAGAGTTTGAGCAAATTTGTAAGTTCGGTTTGGATTTATCGCCCACTAAAGAGTTGTTGATTGAAGAGTCGATTTTGGGCTGGAAAGAATACGAAATGGAAGTTATTCGTGATAGAAAGGATAATTGCATTATCGTGTGTTCGATTGAAAACCTTGATCCAATGGGGGTGCATACCGGCGATTCGATTACGGTTGCCCCTGCTCAAACGCTAACCGATAAAGAATATCAAATTATGCGCAATGCCTCGTTAGCGGTGTTACGCGAGATTGGTGTGGAAACCGGCGGTTCAAACGTACAGTTTGCTGTAAATCCCGATAACGGTCGGATGATTGTCATTGAAATGAATCCGCGCGTATCACGTTCTTCAGCGTTAGCTTCTAAGGCAACCGGCTTTCCGATTGCCAAAGTGGCGGCGAAATTGGCGGTGGGCTATACCCTGGATGAATTGCAGAACGATATTACCAATGGAGCTACGCCAGCGTCATTTGAGCCCTCGATTGATTACGTTGTAACGAAAATCCCACGTTTTACTTTTGAAAAATTTCCGCAAGCGGTTCCGCGTTTATCAACACAGATGAAGTCGGTCGGTGAAGTGATGGCGATGGGACGTAATTTCCAAGAGTCGATTCAAAAGGCGCTGCGCGGTTTAGAGACCGGTAAAAATGGTTTTGATGAAATCATTGATTTGTCAACGACGGATGAAAAAGACGTCAGAGATATTTTGCGTCGTGAATTACGTGATCCAGGGCCCGATCGTATTTGGTATGTGGCAGATGCTTTCCGTGCTGGCTGGTCATTAGAGCAGGTGTTTGATGTTAGCAAAATTGATCCTTGGTTTTTGGCACAAATTAAAGATTTAGTTGACTTGGAAGGTCAAGTCGTTGCTAAAGGCTTGGATGCGTTGGAAGAGCCGTTTTTGCGGATGTTAAAGCGCAAAGGCTTTTCCGATAATCGGATTGCAAAACTATTAAAAACCGATAGCGCGTTGGTGCGCAAATACCGCCATACTTTGGGTATTCGTCCGGTTTATAAGCGCGTTGACACCTGTGCGGCTGAGTTTGCGACTTCAACGGCATATATGTATTCGACGTATGAAGAAGAGTGTGAAGCTCGTCCAACCAGTCGCGATAAAATTATGGTGTTAGGTGGTGGACCAAACCGTATCGGTCAGGGGATTGAGTTTGATTATTGTTGTGTTCACGCCGCGATGGCGATGCGTGAGGACGGCTATGAAACCATTATGGTGAACTGTAACCCTGAAACGGTTTCAACTGACTACGATACCTCGGATCGCTTGTATTTTGAACCGCTGACGCTGGAAGATGTCTTGGAAATCGTCGCGGTTGAGAAGCCAAAAGGGGTTATTGTACAATATGGCGGGCAAACGCCATTGAAATTAGCGCGTGATTTAGAAGCGGCTGGTGTGCCAATTATTGGGACCTCGCCGGATTCGATTGATTTGGCCGAAGATCGTGAACGTTTCCAAGGTTTACTTAACCGTTTAGAATTGCGTCAACCTCCAAATCGCACGGCACGCCGTGAGGAGGAGGCGATCACCTTGGCGAAAGAAATCGGCTATCCGTTAGTGGTCCGCCCATCGTATGTTTTGGGTGGTCGCGCTATGGAGATTGTCTATTCGGAAGAGGACTTAGTGCGCTATATGAAATATGCGGTACAGGTGTCTAATGATTCGCCGGTATTATTAGATCGTTTCTTAGATGATGCGGTTGAGTTGGACGTTGATGCGATTTGTGATGGTGAGCAAGTGGTTATCGGCGGCTTAATGGAGCATATCGAACAAGCGGGTATACACTCTGGTGATTCAGCCTGTTCGTTACCGCCATACAGTATTTCGCAAAAAATCCAGGATGAAATCCGTGAACAAGTGGCGAAAATGGCAAAAGCATTAAATGTCGTAGGCTTGATGAATACCCAATTTGCGGTTAAGGGTGAAGATATTTATGTGTTAGAGGTGAATCCTCGCGCTTCGCGCACGGTGCCTTTTGTATCGAAAGCGATTGGTAAGCCGTTAGCGAAAATTGCCGCGCGTTGTATGGTTGGTCAAAAACTGACGGCTCAAGGTTTTGAGTCGGAAGTGATGCCAAAACATTATTCAGTGAAAGAGGCTGTATTTCCGTTTATCAAATTCTTGGGCGTAGATCCGATTTTAGGGCCAGAAATGAAATCAACGGGTGAGGTTATGGGGGTCGGGCAGAACTTTGCTCAAGCCTATGCAAATGCGCAGTTGGCGGCTGGAACGATTTTGCCGCGGGAGGGTAAAGCCTTCCTCAGCGTACGCAAGGCAGATCGTGCTAAGGCGGTAGATTTGGCGCGTCAATTACGCGCTAAAGGGTTTACTATCGTGGCGACACGCGGCACGGCTGCCTCGTTACAAGAAGCCGGTGTGGAGTGTGAATTGGTGAATAAGGTCACCGAAGGACGTCCGAATATCGTTGATGCGATTAAAAATGAAGAAATCGCATTAATTGTGAATACCTCCGACGGTTCGGTGAGTATTAAGGATTCGTCGGGAATTCGTCGAGAAGCGCTGATGCATAAGGTGTGCTATACCACAACGATTGCGGGAGCATTTGCTACAGTAGCTGCCATGGATTACTTGGACGACCAACCGGTGCATCGTTTACAAGATTTACATTAAATAACACGATTAAAGCGACTTATAAAGAAGTTGGTACGGTTTCGTACCAGCTTCTTTTCTTTTATGGAGTGAACATAATGCAAAAACATCCTATGACTAAAGAAGGGGCAGATAAACTGCAGACCGAGTTACAACGCTTGAAAAAAGAAGAGCGTCCGCGTATTACGCAAGCCATTGCCGATGCACGCGAGCATGGCGATTTAAAGGAGAACGCCGAATATCACGCGGCACGTGAGCAGCAAGGCTTTATTGAAGCGCGCATAAAACAGTTGGAGAGCATTCTCAGTCATGCACAGATTATTGATGTGGCGAGTATTCAGCCCCATGGCAAAATCGTGTTTGGCGCCACAGTCAAGTTGCTTAATATTGAGACAGACGAAGAAGTGGTTTATCGCATTGTCGGGAATGAGGAGTCGGATTTGAAAGAAAATAAAATTTCGATTAATTCGCCGATTGCGCGCGCTTTGATTGGCAAAGAAGAAGGTGATGAGATTGTAGTGCAAGCGCCTAGCGGCAATATTGACTATGAAATTTTGGAGGTGCTGTACGTTTAGTGGTTGTTTGGCCATGAAAACCTTAGTGCAGGCCAGCTTTTTGATAAAAAAAGTTTATAAGCATAAGATGATATTCTATTGAAAACGGCTTGCATTTTACTGTTAAACAGGTCAGAATTATTGACGCTAGAGAGGCAAAACCTATTTTGGAGTATTCAATGAAACAACTAACTCTTAAAGCTTTGTTTCTATCAGGTGTTGCAGCGTTTTCTATGAATGCGCAAGCGGCGTCTGTATATGATCAATGCTTAAGCGATGCAGCAAAACTAATCGAAGTGGGTATTTCGGGTGGTTTGACTGCGGCCAAACAAGTTCAACAGTCTACGACCATTGAACAATGTAAGGCTGAGCTGACAGCTATGGAAACAAAGTATGAAAATAAGTGGCACTATGAAGCTAATGGTAAGAAGTACGTGCGTGCTCCTTATTCGGTGATGACACCGGAAGATCGTGAAAAGTGGGCAACCCTTTTTAACGCGATCGATACCAAAAACTACATGGGTGTTCGCTTTTTGTTAGCGGTTTACTATCGTCAATAATCCCTGTTGTTGACGAAGTAGGTGATGCATCTCGAAAGCCGGTTTAATAACCGGCTTTTTTTTTGAGTAAAAACAAGGTTGTTTATACAGTGGCACAGAAAGTGAATTTGTTTGAGCAGGTTTATGCTTGTTTAATGTGTTCGGATTTGGATAAGAAAATGCGTTTGCTTGATCACTTGTTAAATGATTGGAGTGAGCGACGTTTTGATTTTACGCCGTTATGTGAATGTCTGCGTATTCCGCAGCCGGGGCGTCCGCCGAAGCCGGATTTAGTAGCGCCAAAAAATTTATTGCGACGACGTTTAGGGTCAAAAGAAGGTCACGCAGCGCTCATGCACGCCATCGCTCATATTGAATTTAATGCGATTAATCTGGCGTTAGATGCGGTGTATCGTTTTCAAAATATGCCTATCGATTATTACCGTGATTGGCTCAGTGTGGCGGGTGAGGAGGCCTACCATTTTCAAATGGTGCGAGAGCACTTATGCCACCTTGGTTATGAATATGGGGATTTTCCTGCGCACAATGGATTGTGGGTGACGACCTTTGAAACGGATCATGATGTCATGGTACGTATGGCTTTGGTGCCGCGAACCTTAGAGGCGAGAGGGCTCGATGTGACACCGCCGATGATTAAAAAATTGCGTGCGATTGGTGATCATCGGGGCGTAGAAATATTAAAAATTTTATTAAGGGATGAGGTCGGTCATGTGGCGGTAGGGACGCGTTGGTATCGTTATGTCTGTGAGCAACGCAACTTAAATCCGTTCGACACCTTTCAGCAGATTTTAAATACTTATTTTCATGGTGATATTAAGGGTCCGTTTAATTATGAGGCGCGCCGTGAAGCGGGGTTTAGCGAGGAAGAAATTGCTTGGTTGAGGTCTATTGAAGAGGCGCTGTTTACTCATCCTTAGCTTAGGTTGCTCATTTTGATGAGTTAGCACAGTGTGAAAGTTTCTTTAAAGTGGAGTTGATGCGGGCTAACGGTGTTGGTTTTAGGTGGGCTGTTGGTGGTTCGTTTAGCCATAGAGCGCGACAAAGATAAGTGTGAGCGGCGGGAGTAATTCGATGTTAAGTCCTGCACAAATTTATCCGCATTTAGTCGTGGTGCTCTTTGTCTGTTACGCTTGATAAATCCAGCTCCCTAGGTTATTTAGCAGGCCTAGTTTTGCTTTTTCCATTTTTGGCTTTATGGTATCGTAGCGAATGGAATAGGTAACGCTAGGTGGGTGTTCATTTTGCTAGGCTGGTTAAAACTTTATTTAAAAACGGGTAAAAATGCGTTTTGGCATAGATTTGGGCGGAACCAAAATTGAAATTGTAGCGTTAGATGAGGCGAATCAAATTTGCCTGCGCGAACGCGTAGCTACCCCGCGTAATGATTATTGCGCCACGGTTTCAGCGATTGTGGGTTTGGTGAATGAGGCGGAGAAAAAACTAGGCGTTTTCGCTCGTGTTGGGGTGGGTATTCCAGGCGCGGTTTCGAGCAAAACCGGACGGATTAAAAATGCGAATTCTACTTGGTTAATTGGCGAGGATTTGCAGAGTGATTTGGCGCGCGCTTTAGCTAGGCCAGTTCGTTTGGCAAATGATGCAAATTGTTTTGCACTTTCAGAGGCGGCGCAAGGCGCTGCAATGGGTGCACGCACCGTATTTGGGGTGATTATTGGTACAGGTTGCGGTGGTGGCTTGGTTGTGGATGGGCAGATACTCAATGGGGTGAATGCGATTGCGGGTGAATGGGGTCATAATCCGTTGCCTTGGCAAAAGGCGGGAGAATATCAACAGGCCTGCTATTGTGGTCAGTCCAATTGCGTTGAAACTTTTTTATCGGGGCCGGGCATGGCGAAGCGTTTTGCTTATTCGAGCGGGCGAGTGCTGAGCGCACACGAATTGGTATTGGCGATGCGTGCCGGAGATGATCAAGCTATTGCGTTTATGCAGAGGTATTATGATTGGTTGGCGCAAGGTTTGGCTTCGGTGATCAATTTATTTGATCCCGATGTGATTGTGCTAGGTGGCGGTTTGAGTCAGGTCGAGGAGTTGTATACGCAGGTGCCCAAGCGTTGGCAGCAATGGGTTTTCAGCGATGAAGTTGTCACTCAACTGAAACCCCCTAAATTTGGTGATTCGAGCGGCGTTATCGGTGCGGCTTGGCTGTGGGGAGCAGCGAAAAATGTCTAATTCGAAATGGTTGGTGGCGACTAAAAAAGCCTTGAGTTATTTGGAGGAAAATAATTTGCCTTGCACGACGGTGAATATGTCGGTTTGGCAAAATTATTTTTTGGCCGAAAATAAGGCGTTGATACAGCGAATGCGCGCAATCCAAAAATCCGGTCAGGCGTTTAATGAAACGATTTTGAATACGTTGTATGAAGATTTTGTTTTGCGTCAGCATTTGCGTAAAAAAATGGGTTTGGACTCTGTATTAGATACTATGTTGGAAAAATCCGCCGCCTTGCAAAATCATATTAAGTCTTTTTGTGCAAAATTAGAGGAAAAGCAAAAACATCTGCAAACTTTGCGCAAAGATTTGTCTGAGGCGGAGGTCAAGGAGGTGATTAATTTCATTCTACAGCAGGCGCTGGAAGAAATGGATGAAATTGAGCAGGAAGCTAAGGAAACCGAGCTGTGGCTGGGTAAGGGGTCGGAGGACTTACAGTTAGCGCGAAAAGTGGCGTTGAAGTTTGAGATGAACTTGCATAGCGATTATCTCACGGGGGTGCCGGATCAGCAGTTTTTTAGAAAAGAAATGGAAAAGTTGCTCAGCGAATCTTTTTCGGGCCTAGTGCGGCGGCGTAAGCTATTGGTGTTTTATATTAAAGAGCTTGATCATTACAACGAAACCTATTCTTGGTTATTAGGGGATAGCGTGATTCGCCAAGTAACGCGGGTGATTCAAGAGCAGTTAAGCGCGCATCCTGACTGGCAGATTATGCGCTATAGCGGGGCGAGTTTTGTGGTGTTACCGGCGCCTTCGGCAGTCATTTCAAGTGTTGGTATTTTTATTCAAAAGGTGATTAAGTCGATTAAAACGAAATCATTAATTATTAAAAATACGCAGCAAAAAATTAAGCCAATTAGCTTGTGCGCGTTGCTTGTTCCGTATGAGGTATTTGATAGTTTAGCGGAAGTTGAAGCGAAAATTGAGTTGGGCTTGGCCCGCTTTAAGGCGCTCGCCGATGGTGCGGAAGGCGTGGTTTTGGATTTATCGGAAGAGGCGGTGGCGTGATGCAAACAGTTTGCGATTTGGCACAGTTGGATGCTTTTATTCAACAACAGCCGGGGGTGGTGGTTTTATTTGGTGGTGCGAATTGTTCAGTTTGTCATAGTATTAAACCGCGTTTGCAAGCGTTGTTGACACAAACTTATCCGGCGTTGCAGCAGCTGTATGTTGATTGTCATGTCACACCGGAATTAGGCGCACAGCATGGGGTGTTTAGTCTGCCGGTCGTGCGTGTTTATTTTAACGGACAGCGTTTTGTTGAAAAAGGGCGCAGTTTTAGTTTAGCAGGCCTGCTAGATGAAATAGCGCGCCCTTATCGGCTGTTGTTTGATGAGTCTAATTGAGGTGGTAGTGCTTTTTTAACGGTTTAATAATCTGCCATGTGCAGCGCAACCCCTGCGAAAAAGTAACAAGATCGCCGGCTTGAATATGAATCGGTACGCCGTTGCTTGGTGTAACGAGAACTTCGCCTTCGAGCAAATAACACACTTCTTGTGCCTCATAAAACCAAGGGAAGGTGGCGGGTTGTTTTTGCCATATTGGCCAGTTGCTTACGCCTAAGGCTTGCAACGTTTCGTTATCGGCTTGGGAGATAACGGAGATAGACATAGCGCTTCCTTTAGAAATAATAATCAAGCCGATACATTATAAACGCGATAAGTTATAAACGAATATTCCAAATCAGCAACTTTTTGTGCCCACAAAATTTATCACGGGTAAAATCAAGGTGATTAAGCGATAAAGTGTTTGCTTAGATGTGACTATAGGGAATGTTTTTAGGACGATGGCTTGCAGTTATTTGCCCTGCCCGCGTTGGTTTGTATTTATCTCACTCACAATTAAACGCTAACCCGCGACGGATATGATTTGAAATCGTGGGATATTAGGGGTTGTTATGTTCATAGTTTATAGTCCTGAAGGACGCAACTTTATTGGTTCTGATCCGGCGCGTAAGGTGGATGCGGCGTCAAAAATTAATCCGGTGGATGAGACTGAATTTGAAGAAACAATGATGGAACTGGATAAGGATTTACCGGAACGCACGCGTCAGCATCGTCATACTCACTATGCGCTTAATCAGTATCAAAAACAGTTGGATGCAGTGAATGATCGTCATGTTATTGTGTCAGTGGGTGAGATTATGACCTCGCCGGTGATAACGCTGACGCCCCAGGCGACGTTTGCGCAAGCTTGGTCGCGTATGCAGACTCATTCGATTCAGCATTTGCCGATTGTTGATGATACGCGCTTAGTGGGTATTTGCTCGTCTCAAAATTTGTTGCGTCATGTCATTATTAACGAAACCAACCAAATCACAACGCCAGCGGATCGTTTGATTATCGAAATTGCGCAAAAGGAAGTGATGACGACCATGATGAATGTGGATGTGCGCCGAGCGGCGTTTGTGATGACGCAGTATCGTATTGGTGCGTTACCGGTGATGTCGGAGGTCGGGCAGTTGATTGGAATTATTACGCGTTCAGATTTAATCAAGCGGCTGGCAAAATTACCGCCGCTTGAGATCTACGCTTAACCGTCGGCGTTAATTTTTGCAATTAAAGCATCAAGGGTAGATTGGGCTTGTTCATTGCTGACCTGGCAGGTACCGGCAGCTTGGTGTCCGCCTCCGCCGTACTGTAAGCATAGTTCGCCAACATTTGTATTGGAGCTGCGATTGAGTATCGATTTGCCAATGGCAAATACGGTATTTTGCTGCTTTAGGCCCCATAGCACATGAATGGAAATATTGGCTTGTGGGTAAAGTGCATAAATCGTAAACCGATTAGTTGGGTAAATGATCTCTTCGTTACGTAAGTCGAGCAGGATGAGGTTGCCAACGACACGACTGCAGCGTTGAAGTTGTTCTTTCGCTTGCGTTTCATATTTGAAATACAGTTCGATACGCTCTTTGACATCAGGCAGCTCGCAAATTTGCTCAATGGTGTGATCACGACAATAATCAATTAACTCCATCATCAGCTGGTAGTTTGAAATTCTAAAGTCGCGAAAACGACCCAAACCAGTGCGCGCGTCCATTAAAAAATTGAGTAATGGCCAGCCTTGCGGGTGTAGAATTTCATCGCGACTGAACTGTGCGGCATCGCCTTTGTCTACCGCGTCCATCAGGTCTTCGCTAATACGAGGCAACCCGGCTTTGCCACCATAGTAGTTGTAGACTACGCGTGCGGCCGAGGGGGCATCAACTTCGATAATATGATTATCAAACTTTTCATTGCGGATACTTTCGCTGTGATGATGATCAAATGCGAGATGACAGCCTTTAACATAAGGCAGGTTGGTAGTGATGTCACGCGGGCCGATGTCAACTTTACCGTCTTGCATATCTTTGGGGTGAACAAACAGAATGTCGTCGATCAAGCCTTTTTCTTTCAAGATGACTGCACAAACAAGCCCGTCAAAATCACTTCGCGTCACTAGTCTGTAGGTTGGTTGACTCATGGTGTTAATTCCCTTCCTGCATATTGGCTACGTCTTGATGTACTTTTTCCATGTCTAAATTGCGCAGTTGTTGAATTGCTTCTTCTAGGTTATTGGCCGGTATTGCGCCCGGGTTGGCATACACGACTACTTTTTCGCGCATGAGAGCTAGCATGGGGATGGAGCGTACTTGGAACATACCAGCCAGCTCTTGTTCTTCTTCAACGTTGACTTTGGCAAACACGATATCGGGGTGTTTTGCGGCGACTTCTTCAAAAATTGGACCAAACTGTTTGCAAGGACCGCACCATTCTGCCCAGAAATCGAAAATGACCATTTCGTTGTTTTCGATGGTTTGTTCGAATTGTGCTGCGGTTAGGTTAATTACTGCCATGAGAGTTTCCTTTAAAGTGTGTTTAAGTCTTGCTTAAACAGTGGGCGTTCCGCCATAGGTTAATTGCGCCGGATCTAAATAACGAAGCAACGTAGCCTCATCTAAGTCGGTCATTTCGAGCGCGACCGCTAATACCGGACGTCCGGTTTGATAAGCCTGTTTGGCTATTGCCGCGCCTTTTTCATAGCCTACCACAGTATTTAATGCCGTGACTAGGATTGGGTTGACATCCAGTGCTTTTTTTAGCTGGGCATGGTTGACGCTAAATCCAGCAATCGCTTGGTCAGCAAGTTGGGTTGAGGCGTTCGTGGCGAGTTGTAGGCTGCTCAGTAGGTTGTCGGCAATCATCGGTAGCATGACGTTGAGCTGGAAGTTGCCTGATTGCGCACCTATGGTGATGGCGGTGTGTTGCCCGCAAATTTGCGCGGCGATCATCGCCACGGCTTCGGGAATAACTGGGTTGACTTTGCCGGGCATAATCGAGCTGCCGGGTTGTAGTGCTGGCAGTTGAATTTCGCCCAAACCAGCAAGGGGGCCCGAGTTCATCCAGCGCAAATCGTTGGCAATTTTCATTAAGCTGGCGGCAAGGACATTGAGCTGACCACTTAATTCAAGGGCGGTGTCTTGCGAGCTTAGGCCGACAAATAAATTCGGCATCGGCTCGAAGGCAAGCCCGGTAAGTTGTTGGAGTTGCGCACAGACGCGTTTAGAAAACTCTGGGTGGGCGTTGATGCCAGTGCCGACAGCGGTGGCGCCTTGGGGAAGTTTTAGCAGGCGTACTAAGGTGTCGGATAGACGCGCGATATTGTCTTCGATTTGTTGACGCCATGCGCCAATTTCTTGACTAAAGCGAATCGGCATGGCGTCCATTAGATGGGTGCGGCCGGTTTTAATGACGGGGTCTAATTCTGTTTCACGTTGACGAAGGGTCGTGACAAGGTGCTGTAGTGCCGGAATTAAATGCTGTTTAAGCGCGAGGGCGGCACTTACATGAATGGTGCTGGGTATGACATCGTTGGAGCTTTGGCTCATATTAACATCATCATTAGGATGAATTGGCAGGTTGGCCTGTTGTTTGGCTAGATTTGCCAGTACCTCGTTGATGTTCATATTGGTACTGGTACCGGATCCAGTTTGAAATATATCAACTGGAAATTGGTCGTCAGCTTGGCCGCTTAAAACGTGTTTGACAGCGATCTCAATGGCGTTTAACTTGTTGGCATCGAGTTGATTAAGGCTGTGGTTGGCTTGCGCACAGGCGAGTTTTATTAAAGCCAGCGCGTGGATAAAGGCTTTCGGTAGTGTGCGTCCGCTGAGGGGAAAGTTTTGTACGGCACGTTGCGTTTGTGCGCCATAGAGTGCGTTAACCGGCACTTCGAGTGTGCCCATACTGTCTTTTTCGATGCGTGTAAGTGTCATGGTTTTAACTGTCTTCTTGCTTAAATAAAGGTTAAGAGGTTTGTTTCGCCTTGGGTGTTGAAAAAAGATCGCTTCACCCTTATGAAGCTCAACGGGTAAACGGCGGCTCTGTTTGCTGCAGTATTCAAATGAGACGCAATTTATTATTTTCGCATGTTTGGACCAAAATCCCAATCGGAACGAGACGTCGGCATCTTGATTTATCGCGACTGGTTTTTAGGGGTAAACGGTATCGCCCATTTTAAACAAGGAAACGGTATGGGGTTATGGCTTTTAATTTAAATTCATCGAGCGTGCGTTTTAGCACGCGCCCTTGTTGCGCCTGTATCCAGCTTTTCATTATTTCGTGTTGTGTTCTAAATAAGGATGTTATATGACAGAGCACAGTCGTGCCTCTGCTGATTTGGGTTTGGCTGATAGTGAGCCTGAAGCGGATTCGTTAGCTGATGCGCGTGCGTTAAATCAGCAGTATGCGATGTGGGCACACGAAATGCGCACGCCATTATTGGTGGTTGAGCAGGCCTTGGCGCAGCTTTCGCCCTCGCTATCGTCGAATCAGCAGGCCTGGTTAGATCTTGCACAAGCCGCATTGACGCAGGTTCAGCAAGGCTTGAATGATGTATTAACCCTTTCTCAGCTTCAGCAAATCCGGGTTCAAGTTCAGTCGGCTCCATTTTTACTGAATGAGATTTGGCAAGCATTAATGCAAAGTGGGAGGGTGCTGGCGGCTGAAAAAAACTTGGCATGGCGCGTGATGCCTTTGGATAGGTCGATTTGGTTGCGGGGGGATAGTTATCGCCTGCAGCAAATATTGTTAAATTTAATTTCTAACGCGATTAAATTTACGCCAGCCAGGGGCTGGGTTGCGCTGGATTTTGCCTTGGATGGTTCGTGTGCTGTTTGGCGTGTCAGTGATAGCGGGGTGGGGTTGGACCAGCAGGCGCTGGCTGAATTAGGACAGCCGTTTCATCAGTTTGTGCAGTCGGCGAGTGCAGATGCGCCGGGGAGTGGGTTAGGGTTATACATTGTAAAACAGTTATTGGCGGTAATGGGGGGCGCGTTGTCCGTCGCGTCACAACCGGGTGAGGGCAGTTGTTTTACCTTGAGATTGCCTTGGGTTGAGGTGACGGACGCGCCTTCCGATAGGGTAGCTAAGGCTGAAGTAGCGGACGTATGTTTGCGGGTATTGTTGGTGGACGATAGTGTTTTAGCGCGTGAGGTGGTGAAACAAACTTTGCCGTCGTTTTTGCAGGTGGATTGGCTGGAGGCATCGAGTTTGGCACAAGCCAAAGCGGTATTGTTGGCTCAGTCGGTGGATGTGGTGGTATCTGATCAGCAGCTGGCGCAGGGGCGCGGCAGCGACTTGTGTCAATGGTTGGTGCAACAGGGTGAGCTATTAGCAGGCCTGCCTTTTTTTGTGTTGCTGTCGGCAGAACCTGTGCTGGATGATTGTGCGCAGGCTAATTTTATTAAGCCCTTATCTACGTCGCACTGGCTTACGATATTAGACGGAGTAAAAAAGCGTCAAGCAAAAAAAACAGAAAAATCAAAAAAAATTGTTTGTAAAAAAGTTATACATGATAAAATACCTAGTGTATTAACTGAATTGCTCCCCAAGTTTGCGAGTGAAATGCGAGCTGGTTTGGGCGATTTAGAGCAGGCATTAGCGGTAGCAGATTGGACGAGAATGTCTGAATTAACGCATAAGATTAAGGGCAGTTGTATGCTGTTTGGCTTACAGTCATGGGTCGAGATGCTGTTGGTTTTGCAGGCAGCGGTAAGTAGCCAGTCAAGCGGTGAAGCAGCGGCTCAGATAGAAGCGTTGCGTGCTGCGGTTGCAAGTTTTGATGCTTAAACCGATTAAACTCATTAGGGGATGTATAACATGGCGAGAAAAATTAATATTTTGTTAGCGGAAGATCATGATTTAGTGCGTGCGGCACTAAAAACCTTGTTGGAAACGGAAGAAGGGATTAAGGTGATCGGTGAAGCGGAAGATGGTATTACCTGCCTTGAGCAAGTGCGTGCGAAATCACCGGATGTGGTCATTTTGGATTTAGCGATGCCTAAGTTGAATGGCTTAAATACCATTTCGCAAATGAAGCGCCGTCATCAAGAAACGAAAATCTTTGTACTGACTGCCGCCGAAACGCCAAGTGTTTGGCAAGAAGCGTTGGAATTAGGGGTGCAGGGAATTGCCACTAAGTCGATTAGTAAAAAAGAGTTGGTCAGCGGCTTGCAAAAGGTCGCAGATGGTGAGCGTTTTATTCATAGCGAAATCCAGCCGAAAGTGGTGAATTTGTTCGATGAAGACATGAGCATGAAGAAAAAGCGCGGTATGCGTAAGTTGTCGGTACGTGAGAAGCAGGTTACCAAGCTGATTGCTGAGGGTTATAAAACAAAAGACATTGCTGAAATGTTGGAAATCAGTGATCGTACTGTGTCTAAACATCGTGAGAATTTGATGACCAAGTTGGGCGCAACATCACCGGCTGAAATTACGCATTATGCCAACGATACTGGCTTAACTAAGGTTAAATTGTTAGAAATCGAGTAGTTGTTTCGCCTTTGATTAGGGCGAATAATGATTGAGTTTTATCACTTTAAAGCGCCATTTAGCAGGCCTGCTAAATGGCGTTTTTGTTTTTATAAGACTTCGGAAGCAAATTCAGCGAGACGCGAACGTTCACCTTGTTTGAGGGTGATGTGTGCGCCGTGTGACCAGCTTTTAAAGCGGTCAACAATGTAGGTTAGCCCGGTAGTGGTTTCAGTTAAATAGGGCGTGTCAATTTGACCGATATTGCCTAAGCAAATGATTTTGGTGCCGGTGCCAGCTCGGGTGACAAGGGTTTTCATTTGTTTTGGTGTGAGGTTTTGCGCCTCGTCAATAATAATGTATTTTTTCATGAAGGTTCGCCCGCGCATAAAGTTGAGCGACTTGATTTTAATGCGTTTATTGAGTAGCTCTTGGGTGGATTGTTTTTCCCAATCTGCGCTATGCGTGTCTGAAGCGGTTAGCACTTCGAGGTTGTCCATGAGCGCACCCATCCAAGGGGTCATTTTTTCCTCTTCAGTTCCCGGTAAAAAGCCGATATCTTCGCCAATCGGGATAGTGGCGCGGGTCATGATAATTTCGTTGTAAATGCCTTGATCAAGCGTTTGTTCAAGGCCGCAGGCGAGCGCGAGCAAGGTTTTACCTGTGCCAGCGATACCGAGCAGGGATACGAAGTCAATTTCTGGATCCATTAGAAAATTCATGGCCATGTTTTGTTCATTGTTGCGGGCGCTAATCCCCCAAATCGCGTGTTTTGGTTCGCTATAATCACGCAGCGTTTCCAAAATGGCTTTTTGCTTGTCCACGCTGCGCACAATCGCACTAAATCCAGAGGCGTTTTCACTTATTAAGCATTGGTTGGGATACCAGTGGTTGTCCTCTGAGACCTCCAGTTCATAAAAGCTGCGCCCCTCAGATTGCCAAGCCTTCATGTTTTGACCGTGGGTTTCAAAAAAGTCGTCTGCCAGCATTTCATAGCCGGTATAGAGTAGATCGGCGTCTTCGAGCGCTCGGTCGTTGTAATAGTCCTCGGAGTGTAGGCCTACGGCGGAGGCCTTGATGCGCATATTGATGTCTTTGGTGACAAGGGTTACGTTGCGATCAGGGAACTTTTCGCGCAGTGCCAGCCCGGTAATTAAAATTTGATTGTCTGCTTTATGACTGGGTATGCTGACCGGCAAGTCGGCGTGTAAAGGTTCGGTTTCGAAAAAAAGTTTGCCCAGTTCAAAGCTGGTGTTGCCACTGTCTTTGTTGGGATAAATATTGGCGAGCGGCAAGCCGTGCTTAATGGCATCAAAATCAGCACCGTCTATTATTTTGTCCAGCAATCGGTTGGTTTCGCGTACGTTGCGCGCGACCTCCGATACCCCTTTTTTGCCGGCATCCAGTTCTTCTAATACGGTCATGGGGATAAATAAGTCGTGCTCGTCAAAATTAAATAATGCCATCGGATCGTGCATTAAAACGTTGGTGTCGAGAATAAATAAGCGTGTTGACATACGAACCTCCGAGGGCTTAAGCCTGTTGTTTAAGGGTGTTGAGTACATCTTGGGCGTGGCCAGTGACTTTTACCTTTCGCCAAGCTTTAACTAAGTTGAGCGCTGGGTCGAGTAAAAAGGTGCTGCGTTCGATGCCTAGGTATTGTTTGCCAAAATTTTTTTTGAGTTTGATGACATCAAACATTTGGCATAATGTCTCGTCGCTGTCGGCGATGAGCTCAAAAGGAAAGGCGTATTTGGCTTTGAAGTTTTGGTGTTGTTTTAGACTGTCTTTTGAGATGCCGTAGATATGACAATTCAAATCTTTAAACTCAGCGTAATGTTCGCTAAAGTCTTGTCCTTCTTGCGAGCAGCCGGGTGTATTGTCTTTAGGGTAGAAATAAAGCACAGTGTAATGTCCTTTTAGATCGCTAAGGCTAAGGGTTTGATCTGGGGTGACGGCAACAGAAAAATCATGCAAAGAAAGTGACACATCTGTCATGGAGAGTCCTCGATTTGACTGAAAAAACGAAGTTTTAGTATGGGGGTAAATGATTCGATGCGCAAGCCGTTTTGTTTTGTGATTTAAGTTGAACAACACCCGATGAAACGGTAAGATTAGCGCTTTACAACTGTATGCTAAATCAATGTGTTTGGCTACTGAGCCTATTATTGTGGAGATATCGACTGTGTTTAAAGGCAGTATGGTGGCGTTGGTCACACCCATGAATGAGGATGAAACGGTTGATTATGCCGCCTTAGAGCGTTTAATTGAGTGGCATATCGAATCCGGCACGCAAGCGATTGTAGCCGTCGGAACAACTGGTGAGTCGGCAACCTTAGATATGCAAGAGCATTGCGCGGTGATTCGTTTTGTGGTCGAAAAAACCAATAAGCGTGTGCCAGTGATTGCCGGAACCGGCGCTAACTCCACCACCGAGGCGATTGAATTGACCCAGTGCGCTAAAGACGCAGGCGCTGATGCGTGTTTATTAGTGACGCCTTACTACAATAAGCCGACACAAGAAGGTTTATATCTGCATCATAAAAAAATTGCCGAAACGGTGAATATTGCGCAAATTCTTTACAATGTGCCGGGGCGTACCGCCTGCGATATGCAGCCTGAAACAGTAGGGCGTTTGGCCAAGATAGCGAATATCGTGGGAATTAAAGAGGCGACGGGTGATTTGTCGCGTGTCGCCAAAATTCGTGAACTAACTGGTCCTGATTTCGATTTGTACACTGGCGATGACGCCAGTGCTGTTGAATTTATCTTGCTCGGTGGGCAAGGGGGGATTTCTGTTACGGCCAATATTGCCCCTAAACAAGTGGCACAGGCGTATCAAGCCGCGCTCGATGGCGAAGCAGAGATAGCGCGCAGCGTAGATGCACCCTTAGTTGCACTCCATCATAAACTTTTTGTTGAGGCGAACCCAATTCCTGTTAAGTGGGCGCTGGCTGAGATGGGCTATATCAAACCGACACTGCGTTTACCTTTAACGCCGTTGTCGGAACCTTATCACGAAGTGCTGCGTACGGCATTGACACAAGCCGGAGTAATAAACTGATGCGTTTGTTGAAAAGAGTCAGTCTAGTGGGTGTGGTTGTGACCTTGTCAGGTTGTTCTACGGTGTCAAATTGGTTTCATGGCGATGATAATTATCGTGATCATGAAGCGAAACTGGCTGAGCAAATAGAGATGCCGCCAAATTTTGTAGTACGCCAGACGAAAGAAGCTGCGATTATGGAGCAGGCGTTGGCGTTGACTCAGTATGACGACATAAAAGCCTTGCCTGCGTATCGCGTTGAAGGCTTGAATGTGCGTTCAAATCTGGTTGAGCGTTGGCTAGAAATTGAAGGTAAAACCCCAGCTGAAGTTTGGCAAAATATGCGTGACTTTTTACAGGCGCAGGGCTTTGATGTCGAAGAAGAGCGTTTAGACATTGGTATGATGAAAACAGGTTATGTGGCGCGGCGTGATTTAGCGCCAGTAGCACAAGAAGTCGGCGTGCTAACGCGGTTGTTAAACAGTTGGCGTCCGGAATTGGCAACTGGTGTGTATGATCGTTTTACCCTATTGGTTGAAACCGACGAGTCGAAACAAAATAGCGTGAAGGTATTTTTACGTCATCATATGATGTTGGCTGATTCGAGTGGTGATATTACCGAATGGTCAGTACGTCCTTATGATCCGATGATTGAAACGCTCACGTTATATCAAGCGATGTTGTTTTTTGGTGCGACGCAGGATGATGCTGTGGAGCAGATTCGCGCAGCGAGTTATTATCAAGAAATTATTTCCGGTGAAGAATTAGCAGGCCTGATTTTGGGCGCAGGACTCTCTCAGAGTTGGGATTATTTGCAGGCGATGATTTATCGTGCCAATTGGACGGTGAAGAAACAAAACTCAGCCTTGTATGAAATGGATGTGGAAGTGCCTAAATTAAAACAGACCTCAGGTTTCTTTGCGCGTTTGTTTTCAAGCAGTGAGCAGCCGCAAGTGGTTCGCCTAAAACTTAGTCAGTTTGAGGAATCAACAGAAAAAACTCTTTTGAGTTTATCGGTCGATGAGGGTGATACGCCATTAACAGGCGAGCGTCGTCGCGAGGTTTATCAGGCGTTAGGGCTTTTGTCGAAGCCTTAATCGGCGTCAATTATCTTAGTGTTTTCTAACCCTCTTATTCCTAGAGGGTTTGTTTTTTCAGGAATCAGTGTATGCAAATCGTTTGGGGAAATCCGGCTCACTCAGAGTATCGTCTAAATCAGTTATCAACCAAATTGGCCGCATTAGGGCAGCTAAGCGGGTTGAAGTCGCAAGAAGTGTTTTTTGTCGAGGCCGATGCTCCCTTGGCTGAGAGGGCGATGACTCAGCTCAAGCAGTTGGTTAATGCTCATACGCAAGAGATGACACCTGCGAGCCAGGCGACCTGTGTGGTGACACCGCGCCCAGGCACGATTTCTCCTTGGTCGTCCAAAGCAACCGACATTATGCACACCTGCGGTTTAAGCCAAATCAAACGGATTGAAAAAGGCGTTGCTTATTTTATCGAGGGCGCGGATGACACTCAGTTGCCAACCTTAATCGCCGCGTTATTTGATCGCATGACTTCTGTAGCTTGGCGTGATATGGCACTAATTGAAAGCCTGTTTGTGCATCACACTCCGCGTGATTTATCGCGAGTCGATATTTTATCGGCCGGTCGTCCCGAATTAGAAAAAGCCAATAAAGAATTAGGTTTGGCACTGAGTGCCGATGAAATCGATTATTTAATGGATAGCTTTGTCCAGCTAGGACGTAACCCGACTGATGCCGAACTGATGATGTTTGCCCAAGCCAACTCGGAGCATTGTCGCCATAAGATTTTTAATGCCGATTGGACGATTGATGGCGAAAGCAAAACTAAGTCGTTATTTGGCATGATTCGTAATACCTATCAACAGAATTCAGATGGTGTATTGTCCGCTTATAGCGATAACGCAGCGGTGTTAGTTGGGCCGCAAGCTACGCGCTTTTTTCCTGATCCGCAAACCGCGCAATACGGCTACAGTCAAGAGTCGGTCCATGTGCAAATAAAAGTTGAAACGCATAATCATCCGACCGCGATTTCGCCTTTTCCGGGGGCGGCAACCGGTTCCGGCGGCGAAATTCGTGACGAAGGTGCGACCGGACAAGGCTCTAAGCCAAAATCCGCTTTGACTGGGTTTACCGTGTCTAACTTGAATATTCCGGGGTTTGAACAGCCTTGGGAACGTCCTTACGGTAAGCCTGGACGGATTGTCACGCCATTGGATATTATGATTGAAGGGCCTTTAGGGGCGGCTGGTTATAATAATGAGTTTGGTCGCCCGGCGATTAACGGTTATTTCCGTACTTATGAAAATCCGTTATTAACCGCGGATGGTGTTGAAATGCGCGGTTATCATAAGCCGATTATGTTGGCCGGTGGCTTGGGTAATATTCGTGACATGCACGTGAAAAAACAAACCATTCCGGTGGGGGCGAAGCTGGTGGTTTTGGGTGGGCCGGCGATGTTGATCGGTTTAGGGGGCGGCGCGGCCTCCAGTGTCGATACTGGTGCGGGGTCGGAAGCGTTAGATTTTGCCTCGGTCCAGCGTGACAACCCAGAAATGGAGCGTCGTGCGCAAGAAGTCATCGACCGCTGTACTTATTTGGGCAAAGACAGCCCGATTGCATCCATTCACGATGTCGGTGCAGGTGGGTTATCGAATGCGTTCCCGGAGTTGGTGAACGATAGTGGTCGTGGCGGTAAATTTGATTTGCGCAAAGTGCCGAATGACGAGCCGGGGATGTCGCCGATGGAAATTTGGTGTAACGAGTCGCAAGAACGCTATGTTTTGGCGATTTATCCCGATAAAATCGAACAATTTGAGACGCTTTGTAAGCGCGAACGCGCGATATACGCGATTGTTGGTGAAGCCACTGAAGAGCAAGAATTGGTGGTGAATGATACGGTATTAAAAGCCAATCCGGTCGATTTGCCGCTGAACGTGTTATTAGGCAAGCCGCCAAAAATGCACCGTAAAGTGGAAACACGTTTAATCCCCCAGCCGGGTTTTGAAACGGCGGTATTGGATTTAGATGATGTGACTGAGCGTTTACTTAAATTGCCGACCATTGCTAGCAAGTCGTTTTTGATTACGATTGGCGATCGCACGATTACCGGCATGGTTACGCGTGATCAAATGGTTGGACCTTGGCAAGTTCCTGTAGCGGATGTCGGTGTTACCGCATCGGATTACCAAGGTTACACAGGTGAAGCAATGGCAATGGGCGAGCGTCCGCCAGTAGCGTTAATTAACCCAAAAGCGTCGGCAAGGCTGGCGATAAGTGAGGCGATTACCAATATCGCTGCCGCTAAAATCGGCAAAATTTCGGATATAAAAATGTCGGCCAACTGGATGGCGGCGGCGGGACATCCGGGCGAAGATGCTGCTTTATTTGCGGCAGTTGAAGCAGTGGGTATGGAGCTGTGTCCGGCCTTGGGAATTTCTGTGCCGGTCGGTAAAGATTCGATGTCGATGAAAACCGTGTGGCAAGAAGGTAGTGAGTCAAAAGCGGTTATTTCACCGATTTCATTAAATATCACGGCGTTTGCCGTGGTGGAAGATGTGCGCAAAACCCTTACGCCGCAGCTGCGCACCGATTTGGGCGATACTGAGCTTTGTGTGATTGATTTAGGGCGTAAACAAAACCGCATTGGCGGCAGTTGTTTAGCCCAAGTTTATAATCAAGTGGGGGACATCAGTGCCGACTTGGATAACGCGCAAGACTTAATTAATTTCTTTAATGCGATTCAGGTGTTGAATCAAGCAGGCCTGCTAATTGCCTATCATGATCGTGCTGACGGTGGTTTATTAGTCACGTTAATGGAAATGGCGTTTGCTGGACACTGCGGTTTGGAGGTGGATGTTTCCTCATTGGGTTCAGAGCCGATAGCGGCGCTGACGGCGGAAGAATTAGGTGCGGTGATTCAAGTTCGTGCCGCGGATAGCGACAAGGTGCAAGCGGTTTTAGCACAACACGATCTGGGTGACATGAGCCATTGGATTGGTAAGCCGACCCTCAATGACAAAATTACCATCAAAGCGCAAGACCAGACCTTGTTGCAGGGTTCGCGTGCGCATTACCAGGCTTGGTGGTCTGAAACATCGTATCGTATTCAAGCGATGCGTGATAATGAAGTCTGCGCCCAGCAAGAATTTGGCGCGATTCAAAACGCAGATCATACTCAGTTAGTGGCTAAAACCACGTTTGATATTAACGACAATATTGCGGCGCCTTATATCAATACCGGGGTGCGTCCAAAAGTCGCCATCTTGCGCGAACAAGGGGTAAACGGTCAGCAAGAAATGGCGGCGGCATTTGATCGCGCCGGTTTTAATGCGATCGATGTGCATATGTCGGATGTGTTGTCGGGCGCGATTGACTTTGCCGATTTTAAAGGCTTGGTCGCCTGTGGCGGTTTCTCTTACGGTGACGTATTGGGCGCGGGGCGTGGTTGGGCGAATTCGATTTTATTTAATGCGCGTGCGCGGGAACAATTTGAAGCCTTTTTTACCCGTCAAGATACCTTTGGTCTGGGGGTGTGTAACGGCTGTCAAATGATGTCGAATTTAAAAGACATTATCCCCGGCGCGGCACATTGGCCGACATTTAAACGTAATCGTTCCGAGCAGTTTGAGGCGCGTTTTTCGCAAGTGGAAATTCAGCCTTCGCCGTCGATTTTATTTGACGGTATGGTCGGCAGTCGTATTCCGGTCGCGGTGGCGCATGGTGAAGGACGTGTGTTATTCCAAGGTGACGCTTCGCAAGCTAACGGCTTGGTGAGTGTACGTTATGTTGATGCGCAAGGGGTGCCGACCGAACGTTATCCGTTTAACCCGAACGGCTCGGAGCAGGGCATTACCGGCTTAACTACAACGGATGGGCGGGTCACTATTATGATGCCCCACCCAGAGCGCGTGTTCCGTGCGGTGCAACATTCTTGGCGTCCAGATGATTGGCAAGAAGATGCGCCTTGGATGCGCTTATTCCGTAATGCGCGTAAGTGGGTAGGTTGAGCGAAAGCTAAAATATTTATTGATTTAACGCAACTAATCATAAGCAGGATTTAGTTGTACATAAGATAATTCTGCCCAAGCCTAGGTGGGGATTATTTGACAATATAAAGCCCGATACGTTACCTTAGTCGGACTTTTTTGGCGGCCTTGTGCTGAATTTTAAATAACAACGGAGAGACCTTATGTCTTTAAATCGTCGCGAATTTCTTCATGTAATGGCTATGGCCGCTGCAGCGGGTATGTTACCGGCTGGCGCACGCGCTATGGGTGGTAAGCCAAGCGAGTGGAAAGGGGATATGTCAATGTATAACGTGCCTATGAAAGGCAATGTACGTTTATTACATATTACCGATACTCACGCTCAACTTAAGCCGATACATTTCCGCGAGCCTAATGTCAACCTAGGTGTGGGTCCGGCATTTGGTAAGTTGCCACACGTTGTCGGTAAGAAGTTGTTGGCAGAGGTTGGCGTGAAAGAAGGTACGCCTGAAGCCTATGCGTTTTCATATTTAGACTTTGATAATGCGGCGGCTAAATATGGCAAGGTGGGTGGTTTTGCTCACGTGAAGACGCTAGTCGATATGCTGCGTGATCAGGCTGGTGGTGCTGGTAACAGCTTGTTGATGGACGGCGGTGATTTGTGGCACGGTTCAGCAACGGCCTTGTGGACACGCGGTATGGACATGGTTGAAGCGACGAATATTCTTGGGTTAGATATCCTAACCGGACACTGGGAGTTCACTTATCAGCAAGAAGAAGTGGTAAGAAACTTGAACGCGTTTAAAGGCGAGTTTGTTGCCCAAAACGTCCGTATTCGCGAAGATGCGTTGTTTGGTGACGAATATCGTGATATGTGTGCACGTCATGGCGGTCATGGCTTGTATAACGAAGACGAAGTGCGTCCGTTCAAGCCTTACACCATTAAAACACTTAATGGCCACCGTATCGCTATTGTGGGTCAGGCTTTCCCACGTACCGCAAATGCTAACCCACAAGCGAACTTCCCAGATTGGTCATTCGGCTTACGTGAAGAAGAGCTGCAAGAAACCGTGAACCATATTCGTGAAAACGAAAAAGTTGCCGCGATTGTGATGATTTCTCATAACGGTATGGACGTAGACATCAAAATGGCGAGCCGCGTAAGTGGTATTGATGCGATTTTTGGTGGTCATACGCATGATGGTATGCCAATACCAACCAAGGTTAAAACACCGGAAGGCGGCGTATGTTATGTGACTAATGCCGGTTCGAACGGTAAATTTGTTGGCGTGATGGACTTAGACATCAAAAACGGTAAGTTAGCTGGTGTTGACTATCGTTTGTTGCCTGTGTTCTCAAACGTATTGCCTGCCAACAAGGAAATGCAAGCGTTTATCGACAATCTATACACACGTAAATATGATGAAAACGTGATTGAAGCACGTCGCGAAGAGTTCAAGGTTAATAAAGATCGTTTAGGTAAGACTTATGGCGAAATTTTGAGTGAAGAATTAGCGGTAGCTGAAGACACGCTTTATCGTCGTGGTAACTTCATGGGTACATGGGATCAGATTTTGGTTAACGCATTGCGTGAAGAGCATGATGCTGAAATTGCGATGTCAGCCGGTGTACGTTGGGGTACTTCGGTGATGCAAGGTGAGATGATCACCATGGAACGTCTAATGGACGAAACCTCATTGACCTATGGTGAAACCTATCGTACCGAGTTGACCGGTGCGCAGTTGAAAGATATTTTCGAAGGCATCTGTGAAAACTTGTTTGTGGTCGATCCTTACCTACAATCAGGTGGTGACATGGCGCGTATCGGTGGTTTGGATTACACCTGTGATCCAAATGAAACCCTAGGTCGTCGTATTACCGACTTGCGCTTGGACAATGGTACACCAATCGAGCCAAACAAAAAATACTCTGTGGCCGGTTGGGCGCAAGTTGACTCGGTGGGCGAAGGTCGTTTAATGTGGGACGTGGCGGCAGATTACTTGCGTCGTAACAAAGGTAATTTGAAGTTAAATAAAGTGAACCACCCAACGTTGAAAGGCGTGAAGGATAATCCGGGTATCGCGGATTATGCTGGTAAACTTATCTAATCAATCGCGTTTCGCTTGATTAAACAAAACCCGGTGTAATAGCCGGGTTTTTTGTTTGCGCTGTTTTTTAATGCCACGCCACAACTCGATTTAGTGATTGTTGGACATACATTCTGAACCACCAACACTGGAACGAAAAGACGAAAGGCGCGAAGCGTTTTAGATTTAGTGCCTGTTTAATTTTGTCTTATGTATGACTTTCGCCTAAAATGGCAATCCCTTATGGATTGAGTAGTGATTTTACAAACGGACAATTATGTTATTAGCACAAAATAAAAAAGACTGGTTTGGCAATATTCGCGGTGATATTTTGGCTGGGATTGTGGTGGCTTTAGCCTTGATTCCCGAAGCGATTGCGTTTTCGATTATTGCGGGCGTGGATCCCAAAGTAGGGTTATATGCCTCGTTTGCGATTGCGGTGATTATTGCGATTACCGGTGGTCGTCCGGGGATGATTTCTGCCGCTACGGCTGCCACCGCTGTGTTGATGGTTACGCTGGTAAAAGAGCATGGTTTGGAATATTTATTGGCCGCCTCAATTCTGGCCGGCGTGCTACAAATTCTCGCCGGTTATTTGAATTTGCATACGCTGATTAGCTTTATTTCACGTTCGGTCATGATTGGCTTCTTGAACGCGTTGGCGATTCTAATTTTTATCGCGCAATTGCCTGAACTCACCAATGTGACTTGGCACGTATATGCCTTAACGGCGTTTGGTTTAATGATTATTTATTTATTCCCGTATGTGCCTAAAATCGGCAAACTGATTCCCTCGCCGTTGGTGACTATTCTGGTGTTGACGGCGATTGTATTGGCGATGGGCATTGATGTTCGTACTATCGGCGATATGGGCGCATTACCGGATACCTTGCCGATTTTCCTCTGGCCGGATGTACCGTTAAATCTTGAAACTCTCTGGATTATTTTGCCTTATTCGGCGGCGATTGCCGTGGTCGGCTTGTTAGAGTCGCTCATGACTGCGCAGGTGTTGGATGAAATGACGGATACCGACAGCGATAAAAAACGCGAATGTAAAGGGCAAGGCGTGGCGAATATCGGTTCTGGTTTAATGGGCGGTATGGCCGGTTGTGCGATGATTGGTCAGTCGATTATTAACGTTAAATCCGGTGGGCGCGGGCGTTTATCGACCTTTACCGCTGGGATATTGTTATTGATTATGGTGGTATTTATCAGTGATTGGCTGGCGGTGATTCCGATGGCGGCGTTGGTGGCGGTGATGATTATGGTGTCGATTGGAACCTTTAACTGGAAGTCGATTCCCGAAATGCGCACCAATCCCAAGTCGGCGACGGTGGTGATGTTGGCGACGGTGATCGTCACGCTGTGGACGCATAACTTGGCCTTTGGTGTGTTAACCGGGGTGGTATTGGCCGCGTTATTTATGGCGGCCAAATTGCAGCAATTTATGGCGGTGGAAAAATCGTTTGATGATGCAACCAATACTCGTACCTATACGGTAGTGGGGCAGGTGTTCTTTAACTCGACAGAAAAATTCGTCGGTTATTTTGATTTTAAAGAGGCGGTAGATAGAGTTATTATCGACGTCCATCGTGCGCACTTCTGGGATATTAGTGCTGTGTATGCGCTGGATAAGGTGGTCTTGAAATTGCGGCGTGAAGGGGCGGAAGTTGAAGTGATTGGCCTAAACGAAGCCAGCGAAACCCTAGTGGATAAATATGCCGTACACAATGATCCGGCGAAAATTGCAAAAGTCATGGGAGGTCACTAATGGAACAGTTACAACAAAAATGGGTGATGGCCTGTGTCGATGGTTCGCCGAACAGCGAGGCGGTGGTGGATTACGCCGCGTGGATTGCAAAAACCGTGCAGTCTCCGCTGGAATTAGTGCATACGCTAGAGCATGGGTTGTTGTTAGAGCATACCGATCATAGCGGAAACCTCACACCGAATATGCGTGATGACCTGATAAAAACCCTGTCCGAAGATGAGCAGGCGGAAAGTAAAAAATTGATCGCCGAAGGCAAAGTTTTGCTGGAAAAAGCGAAAGTACGCATTGATGCCTCGCTCATTCCGCAGGTGATGAGTAAACAACATCACGGCTCGTTGGATGAAACCCTGGTGGATTTACAAGATGAAATTCGTGTGTTGGTATTAGGCTTGCGTGGTGAAGATCATGCCGAGGAAGAAACCGGCATCGGCTCACAACTCGAAAACACCATTCGGGCATTGCATAAACCGATTTTTATTGTCAACGGCGCATTTAAACAACCTCAGTCGATGATGCTGGCGTATAACGATACCGATGGCGCGCGTAAGGCCTTGGATATGGTATGTAAAAGCCCTTTATATAAGTTAATGCAGGTGCATTTAGTACACGTGTCAGAAAACGAATCGGCAGGCAAGGCGTTGTTATTAGAGGCCGGATTTAAATTACAAGAGGCCGGTTTATCGCATCAAACGGCGTTGCTGCAGGGTGATGCACAAAACGCATTGTTGCACTACCAGCAGCAACATAACCTCGATATGACGGTGATGGGCGCGTTTAGTCATGGCAAATTGCGCAGTTTGTTTTTTGGCAGCTTTACCCTCAAAATGCTGAAGGCAAATAACAAACCGATTTTATTGCTGCGTTAAGCGCGGTTGAAAATGTGTTTTTGAACCACAGAGGCGCGAAGGCAGGAAGAAAAGACCCTGAAGCTGGAAAAACAGTAGCGTTTTGTCGCTAAGTATGAAAATGGCGACCGACATTTGGATTCTTTGGACGTGTTGGATATAGGCCAGCTTTGCGGTATTTCAGCGGAAATGTTTATTCAGCCTTATCATACCCTGCGTCAAACGCATTAACCACCAGGCCTGGTTAAGCTTTAAGTATATTAACCAGCATTAATGGGTTCTATTTTTAATGTGTAACCCATTGAGGTTAGAATTTTTTGGACGGTTTCAAAGCGTGGTTTGCTATTGGGTTTGATGCTTTTATAGATGCTTTCACGCGCTAACCCCGACTTTTCGGCAAGATCAACAATTTTCTGGGCTTTGGCCGCTTCGCTTAAAGCACGCTGGAAAATACTCATATCATTAAATTCAGTTGCATCTTCTAAAGCCTGTTCAAGAAATATGGCAATCATTTCGCTGTCTTCGAGCTGTTGGTGCGCGTGCCAAGGTTGAGCGCTAATTGTTGTTGTCATTTTCTGCTCTCCATTCATTGAGTAAGTTCTTTGCTTTTTCAATATCACGATTTTGACTCGATTTGTCACCGCCCAATAATAACAAGATGATGTGATTTTGATGGACGCTATAGTAAATGCGATAACCGCTGGCAAAGTGCAATCTTAGTTCGAAAAGGTTTTCCGATAGGGGTTTGTAATCGCCAAAATGACCGCTTTGTACACTCATCAGGCGCGCCGTAATGCGCGCTTTTGCGGTTTTATCTTTTATCGATTTAAACCATTTATCGAAATGTGATGTGCTTAAAAGTTTAAATTCCATTGTTGAATTGTAATCATTTGGCTACAAAAAGCAATGCCAGCGAGTCTTTTCAATTGAGATAATTACGATGAACAACTTAATCGCTGACCTTTTAAATGGCTGTGTGGTGGTTGTGTCCATTTTTGCCATTCGGCTTGTTCTTCAAACGGCGACGCCAGCCATTGCCGCCAAGTATCGACGATGTGGTTATCGCCATTTTCAGCTTGTTCAATGATGTGTTGGGCGATGTAGTTGCGTAATACCAGCGCGGGGTTGGTATTGAGTATCTGCACACGTCGCTCATTTGCACTGCAGGTTTCCAATTCCAAACGCTGTTTATATTTTTGCAACCAGGCCTGGTAGTCGTCGGTTTGTGGCCAGGTTTCATGCGGTGTGTCTAAATCCGCCAGGCTGCGCATAAACACATGGAAATCAACCTGATGTTTGTCTAAACAAATCAGTAGTTCAGCAATCAAAATTTTGTCATTCGGCTGCTCGGTTTGCAGGCCAAGTTTGGCGCGCATCAGGTCGAGATAACGTTGGTTGTAGCTGACGACATATTCATCCAGCGCGACACGTCGCGTATCCTCAGACGGTATGAGTGCTTCAAACGCTTGCGCTAATACTTGGCAGTTCCACAGGCCGACATTCGGTTGTTCGTTATAGGCGTAACGTCCGTCGCTGTCGGTGTGGTTGCAGATATAGCCGATTTTAAAATCGTCCATAAACGCATAGGGACCAAAATCAAAGGTTTCACCCAAAATGGACATATTGTCGGTGTTCATCACGCCGTGATTAAAACCGACCGTTTGCCAATGTGCAATCATGCGCGCGCTGCGACGACAAATTTCTTCAAGCAGTGAAACATAAGGTTGAGCTTGGTCAAGCAAGTGTGGATAGTGATGTTTTAATACAAAGTCGGCGAGGGTTTTAACGTGTTGCGGGCTTTGACTTGCCGCCCATTCAAAATGGCCGAAACGAATGTGGGATTCGGTGACTCGCAACATCATCGCACGCGGTTCTAACGCTTCGCGCCAGACGCTTTCATTGCCGCTGACAATCGCTAACGCCCGCGTGGTCGGTACGCCAAGCGCGTGCAGATATTCTGAAGCCAAGTATTCCCGAATCACTGAGCGCAAAACGGCGCGGCCATCGCCTCGGCGCGAATAGGGCGTGCGTCCGGCGCCTTTTAAATGCCAGTCGAATGTTTGGCCGTTCGGTGTTTGCCATTGGCCTAATAACACACCGCGACCGTCGCCTAAATCGGGATTGTAATAACCGAATTGATGGCCGGTATATTTTTGCGCCAGCGGTGTAAGGTCGTTAGGAAGTTGGCCGCTGGTGATGCGCAAAATTTGCTCATCCGATAGGGTGATGTGTTGTTGCTCGATTAAATCACGATTGAGTGCGACTAAGTGGGCGTTGGGCAGGATTTCAGCCGACATGGGATGATAAAAATCGGCGGGCAACTCTAGATAGTGCTGTATAAAGGGCATTATGGCTATAACCTAGTTATTTACTTGGTTATAGCTTATTCTGTTTTAGTGACAGGTGCAACGCTGTTACGCGCTGTTGGCGTATTTTAAGCGTTTAAGTGTCGCTTGCTATCAGACTCATCGCAAGCAGCAGGAGTACCGCGGCACTAAGACGGTTTAGCCAAATTTGACCTCGTTGAGGTTCACCAAAGAGTAGCGGCTGAAGCTTGGCGGCAGCGAGCGCGTAAGCCAACAACACTAGGCACAGTATTGCGCTAATAAGCAGAATTAAACCTAGGCTATCAAGCAGGCTTAATTGATTGAGGTCGATAAACGCAGGTAGAAAAGCTAAATAGAATAAAACCGGGTTAGTCAAGCTGACGATAATGCCCGTGATAAAGTCGCGCTGTGGAGGATGCGATAGGGGTTCGGCGGTGATAGGTGGACGTTGCCAGTTTTGCCAAGCCAGCCAAATTAAAAAGCCGGCACCAAACCATTTTAAAAATACCAGGCCTGGTTGTGAAAAATGCGCTAATAAACTTAATCCGCTTAGGGTAATAATCAATACCACCAAGTCCATAAACACAATACCGATTACAATCCAAAATCCGGCGCGAAACCCGCTTTGTAACGAGCGGGTGACGGTCATAATCACGCCCGGGCCGGGTGTGGCGGCGATAATGATTAGGGCAATGCTGAGGGAAATTAGGCTGGTGAAGGTCATTTATTCTGCCAGCAGTTGGTTGATCAAATTGAGGTGTTGCGGCTGATCCCATTCGGTACCGCCAAACAGCGCGTAACGAATTTGGCCTTTTTTGTCGATGAGGTAAGTGGTGGGGTAGGCCATAATACGCCAGTCTTTAATCGCTTGGCCTTTGGGATCAAGCAATACCGGAAAGTTCACCGGATTGGCACTTAAAAATGCGGCGAAGTCTTGCGGCTGTTCGGCGAGGTTGACGGCCAGAATGTCAAACGGCTGGGTTTTAAGTTGTGTTTTAAGTCGCGTCATGGATGGCATTTCATGTAAACAGGGCGGACACCAGCTTGCCCAAAAATTGAGCAGTACGACCTTGCCTTGATAGTCGTTAAGCGAAACCGTTTGGCCGTTTAAGTTTTGTAGGTTCAGCGGGATGTTTTGTTGACCGTGATAGGGCTGAAGGGCATCTTGTTTTGCTGATTCAGCTTGGGTATGTGCAGGTATTTCTTGGCTGAGTTGTGCGGCTTGGCGCGGTTGATTCATATAAAAAGTCAGTAAACGCATGGCATCACTCAGTTGTTGCGCAAGGTTTTGGCTAGTGTATTTTTCAATTTCCAACGCATCAGGGCGAAAGTAAAACCGATCTCGCATTTGCGGCAAAATGTGGCTGAAAACCGGACTGCCTGCGTGGTTGAGTTGATTAACTAAATTGGCGATTTGCCAACGCCACGGAGAGAGTTCCGCTTGCAGAATATAACTTGGAATATTCAGGGTGCGTGTTTGTGGCCAGTAACGGGGTTCGGTACCGGGGGCGGGGGTTTCGGTATATAAATTCGGGTTAAGCAGAATTAAGCCGATGTGTTGTTTAGGTTGTTGTTGGTAAACCTGTAAACCGCGTACCGCAAGTTGCGCCGCTTTGTTCGGCGCGATAATAAACAGCGGCAGCTTGTCGGCGTGGGCTTGTGCAATCAGCTCTGCAATCCATTCGGTCGGAATTTGATCTAATGCGCTGGAGGTGGGGGATAGCAGTAAGGCTTCAAATAAATCCACCTGCCAGCTTTCCAAGCCGACTTGGCTGAGTTGTTGCGCCAGTTTTTTTTCGGCAGATAACACGCCGTATTCTGACGGTAACCACAACACTCTTGCCAGCGGTTTGTTGCTCGTCGCGGTGACTTGAATGGACACTTGCGTATCGGTTAAATCAAGGGTTTTGGCTTGTGCGCCGCTAAAATAGGCCAGTAAAACCATCAACCACCAAGCCTGGTGGTGGCTGATTAAACCACGAAGGTTGCGAATAGGGAGGAATGAGGCACGAATGACACGAAGAAGACTCAAGTTTGCTGTCGGGCTGTCGTTTGTCGTATGAGTGCAGCTTGTCATGGTGTTGGTTGTTAAGTTCATTTTTAAAACCTTCGTGCTCTTCGTGGTAAATAAGTCAATGTAGTGAGCAAATCAATCCGGCACAAACTTTAGCACATTCCCATTTATACAATAACGTTTGTAGCTGGGTGGCGGGCCGTCGTTAAATACGTGGCCTAAATGAATGCCGGAGCTGGCGCTACGCACTTCGACACGCACCATGCCGTGTGAATAGTCTTCATGGTAAGTGATGGAGCCTTCTATCGGATTAAAGAAACTCGGCCAACCCGAACCGCTGTCGAATTTTGTATCGGTGCGGAATAGCGGCGCACCGCTAATTGGATCCACAAATACGCCCGGACGTTTTTCGTCCAAGTGTGAGCCGGTATAAGGGCGTTCGGTGCCTTGTTCAAACGCGATACGTTGTTGTTCGGGCGTGAGTAGTTGATAACCTAACCATTGCCAAAAGCGGGTTTTATCGCCGTTATAACCGGTATAACGCGCTACCTCTTTGCCTTGTTGAAATAACACGATGGTGGGGGTGGCAAACAGGTCTTTAGCCAGTGTCCAGCCTTGCGGCGGATTCGGCGATAAGCTGGTGGTGACGGCGACATCCGCTTGCCAGTGGTTGAGGATTTCCTGTTTAAATTGTTTACAGAAAGCGCAATCTTCCTCTTCAAATACAATGAGCTGTTGTTGGTGATTTAAATCCTTGGCATTAAGGGGTTGGTGTGTCGCCACCAGGCCGGGTGCTTGGGTATTTGCTTGATTTGCCATCGGGTAAACCACGCCGGTGCCGCCTAAACCGCAATAGCCGTTCGGGTTCTTTTTAAGATAATCTTGATGATAGTCTTCGGCGGGCGCGTAAGTTATCAGCGGCGCGATTTCAGTGGTGATTTGACCAAAACCGGCTTTGTTTAACGCTTGTTGATAGGTATTGCGCGTGGCTTCCGCTATCAGACGTTGTGCATCGCTATGGGTATAAATTGCGCTGCGATAGTTCGTGCCAATGTCATTGCCTTGGCGATCGCCTTGGGTCGGGTTATGGTTTTGCCAAAATTGCGCTAATACCTGTTCTAAGCTGATTTTGGCTGGATCAAAGGTGACTTTAATCACCTCGGCGTGATTACGCAGATCACTTTTACCGGCGCGTAATAACTTTTCTAACGCCAACACGGCTTCGTAACTGGGTTCAATATCGCCGTTGGCGTAACCGCTTTCGACATCCAACACGCCCGCCAATTCGGCCATGCGTTTTTCAGCGCCCCAAAAACAGCCCATGCCTAACACAATCGAATCGGTTTGAATGGTGGTGTTCATGTTTTCCTCCTGCGCGCACGCGGTTAAAGTGAGGGTGAGAGCGAGTAAAGCGATAATCCGATAGAGCATCTTAATACCCAACTTGTTTACTTGGTTTAATGATTAGCATAGCAGATTTTGTTGAATTAGCAGGCCTGCTTAAGTGCGCACAATGTAGATTTAATGTGCAAGATATTATTTAGCGGCAAATTGATTTATTGAAGTGATTGAATCATCGTTGGTTTCGTTTGCTTAACCATCCCACACACTTGCATCTAAATATTGGGTTTCTTTTTGTGTTTGTTGATGTAGATGCTTCGATGCTTTTTGCATTTGCTGTTGGACGTGTTCGATTGATTCAAGCTGATTTGCCGGAGGCGTGGATTTCATCACGTGAGTTCCTTGTTAACAAGGTTAAAAACTTTTGTGCTTTCGTGTCTTCGTGGTGAATAAATAATTGGGTGTAGGCTGAAAGCTGAAAGCCTAACACCCAGGCGCAAAGTTACAGCGTTTTCATGACGCGACGAGCGGCTTCGATGGTGGCATCAATATCCGCATCGGTATGGGCGCTGGAGACAAATCCGGCTTCATAGGCCGAGGGCGCGAGATAAACCCCTTCGTTTAACATGCCGTGGTAGAAGGTGCGGAATTGATCCATATTGCATTTTGCCACTTGCGCAAAACGACTGATATTTTTTTCTGCGCTAAAGAAGAAACCAAACATTGCGCCAACTTGGTTGGTGGTAAACGCAATGCCGGCTTCATCCGCCGCCGCTTGCAACCCTTTGACTAAACGGGTGGTTTTGGCTTCGAGGTTTTCAAAGAAATTCGGTGTACGCAATAGGTTTAAGGTGGTTAAACCTGCTGCCATAGCAATCGGGTTGCCTGATAAGGTGCCGGCTTGATACACCGGGCCAAGCGGGGCAATGTGGCTCATAATTTCTTTTTTACCGCCAAACGCGCCCACCGGCATGCCGCCGCCGATGACTTTACCGAAAGTGGTTAAATCCGGCGTCACACCATAACGGCCTTGCGCACCTTGTAAACCAACACGGAAACCACACATGACTTCGTCAAAAATCAATACCGCGCCGTATTGGTCACAGACTTCGCGCAGGGTTTCTAAAAAGCCTGTTTCCGGCGGAATACAGTTCATATTGCCCGCGACCGGTTCAACAATAATACAGGCGATTTGATCGCCGATTTCTGCAAACACTTTGCGTACTTCGGCGCTGTCGTTATGGGTCAAGGTTAAGGTTTCAGAGGCTAATGCCGCCGGTACGCCGGGTGAAGATGGAACGCCAAGCGTTAACGCACCCGAACCGGCTTTAACGAGTAACGAGTCTGAATGACCGTGATAACAACCTTCAAACTTGACGATTTTGTCACGACCGGTATAACCCCGCGCCAAACGAATCGCGGTCATGGTGGCTTCGGTGCCGGAGCTGACCATACGCACCATATCAAATGACGGAATCAGTTCACACACTAAATCTGCCATGGTGGTTTCTAACACGGTCGGTGCGCCAAAACTCAAGCCGTGTTCGGCTTGTTTTTGTACCGCTTGAATCACATCAGGATGCGCATGACCTAGAATCGCCGGCCCCCATGAACCGACATAATCAATGTATTGTTTATCGTCTTCATCGACTAAATACGCGCCTTTGGCGGATTTAAAAAACACCGGATCACCACCGACACCTTTAAAGGCGCGAACCGGTGAGTTAACGCCACCGGGAATGTGTTTTTGCGCGGCGATAAATAGATCATGAGAACGAGACATAAGCATCCTTTTTGTTGGTTTAACCACGAAGACACAAAGGCACGAAGTAAATGGAGTGACTGATCAGGCAGGAGGCAGGTTAGGTGACCTTAAACGCTTGAATTTGGATTGTCCTCGTTTTATCTTCGTGTCTTCGTGCCTCGGTGGTGAAAAAAACAAAATTATACCTTGAATAACGCGCTGATGTCAGCCGCGGCTTGGCGGATATCGGCTTGGGCAAATACGCCTTGAATCACCGCCAGACTGTGCGCACCGGCTTGCACCAGGTCGGGTGCATTGGTTTTATTAATGCCGCCAATCGCGACCACGGGAATGTGCAGTGTTTGTTTCGCTTGCTGTAAGGTGGTGATGTCGGCTTGCGGGGCGTGGGGTTTGGTTTGTGATGGAAAAAATCGTCCAAACGCGACATAGTTTGCACCTAAGTTTTGCATCTGTTGCGCACGACTTAAATCGTTATAACAAGACACGCCAATAATCGCTTGCTCACCGAGTTGTTGGCGCGCTTGGGCGAGGGCGGCATCGTCTTTGCCGATATGTAAGCCATGTGCTTGGCTTTGTTTGGCTAATTCAATTGAATCATTAATGATCAACCAGGCCTGGTGCTGATCGCACAGGGTTTTGAGTTGTTTGGCAATCGTCAGTTGTTGTTCAAAAGGCGAGGTTTTATCACGATATTGAATGACTTTTGCGCCGCCTAATAAGGCTTGGCGCACATGCTCAATCACCACCAGGCCTGGTGACAATTGAGGATCGGTAATGGCATAGAGGCCATGAAGTGTTTTCATTTATTCACCACCGAGTCACGAAGCTACGAAGAAAAAAATAGAAAGGAAAATTAAAAAAACCTTCGTGTTTTTGTGTCTTTTTGGTTCAAAATAAATTGTCAACTACTAAAGTTGTGGGCTAAGTTGTTCGATACGGTTGCGTAGGAAATTAAAATCACTGTCGCCGATTTTGCGATACACAATATTGCCGTTAGGGGCGATTAAGAACGTCGTTGGCGTGAGTTTAATGTCGCCAAAGGCTTTGCTGAGTGCGCCGTCAGTGTCTTTAATAAAGTTAAACGGATAGGGGTTGGCTTTAATAAAGGCATCCACTTGGTTGGCGGGGTCGTAATCCATCGAAATCGCCACAATTTCAAAACGGTCGCCAAGTTGATTTTTCAGTTCGGCTAAGCCGGGCATTTTACTGACACAGCTTGGGCAAGATGTCGCCCAAAAGTTCACTAAAATCGGTTTTTTAGGCAGATTAAACGCAATTTGTTCGCCATTCGCTAAACTTACCTGAACATTTGGCGCTTTTTCACCACCGGAAAGGGTGAAAAATAATACGGCGGCTATAAGTGCAATCACCAGGCCTGCAAATAACTTAGTGGAAAGGTTTTTCATGGATCGCTCCGTGATTGAGTTAGTTCACCACAGAGACACGAAGATAGGAAGAAAAGCGGATTTAAAAGCTTTAAAACTTCGCATTCTTCATGCCTTTGTGGTCTACTTTTGGGCTTTTGGTTTCACCACAGAGACACGAAGATAGGAAGAAAAGCGGATTTAAAAGCTTTAAAACTTCGCATTCTTCATGCCTTTGTGGTCTACTTTTGGGCTTTTGGTTTCACCACAGAGACAGGAAGATAGGAAGAAAAGCGGATTTAAAAAACTTTAAACTTTCTATCTTCGTGTCTTCGTGGTTCAAATATCAAGCGGTGATGGTTTCAACGCCGTTTTTGCCGCCGCATAGAAACACATCTGCTTTACGACGCGCAAATAAACCGTTAGTGACGACCCCGACGATTTGGTTGATTTCGGTTTCCATCGCCACCGGATCGGTGATGCTTAAACCGTGAACATCCAAAATAATATTGCCGTTATCGGTAATGAAACCGTCACGTAACACCGGCTCGCCGCCGAAACGTTTTACGATTTCACGCGCTACATAACTGCGTGCCATCGGAATGACTTCAATCGGCAGCGGGAACTTGCCTAATACGGCGACCTTTTTGCTTTCGTCGGCGATGCAAACGAATTTTTTGGCCACCGCTAACACGATTTTTTCACGCGTTAACGCGCCGCCGCCGCCTTTCACTAAATGTAGTCCCGGATCGGCTTCGTCCGCGCCGTCGATATAGACAGAAATCTCGCTAACGCTGTTTAAATCTAAAACCGGAATACCATGTTTACGTAAACGCTCTGCTGATGCTTCTGAGCTGGCGACTGTGCCTTCAATGGTGTGTTTAATTTTTGCTAATTCATCGATAAAGAAGTTCGCGGTTGAACCCGTACCCACGCCAATAATGGTTTCCGGCACTACATGATCAATGGCGGCTTTGGCTACGAGTTGTTTTAATTCGTCTTGTGTCATGGTATTCACCTTTTTTATCTGTCGTTTTACTATTTCTTCCCAAAACGCGGGATTTTCACGGCTTGTTAAAAAAACTGTCGGCCATTTTATATCAGGTTGCGTCGCAATGTATAGCCGCAGTTGTCGGCTTTGATAAACGTGGGCGGTAATATTTTGCGGCGTGGAGCGGTTTTAATTCTAGGTTTGGTGCAGGGCGTTTTTGGGCTTGTTGTGCCAGCGCCCACTGCAGATGCTCATCCACAAGCGGACTGATTTTACCAAGCTGTTGCTTTAGTGCGTGTTGTATTTGGGTATCGTTTGGTGCGTTACCCAGAGCTACCGCGAGATTACGTTGCCAGCGTTGATAGCCGATGCGTCGAATCGGCGAACCTTCAAAACGCCGATTAAACTGGCATTCGGACCAAGCAAAAAGGTCAAGCAAATGCGCGCTATCCAGTTCATGTCGCGGTGTAAAGTCGGGTTCTTGATTGGGTTGACTAAACCGATTCCACGGGCAAACCAGTTGGCAGTCGTCGCAACCATAGATGCGGTTGCCCATCAGTGTGCGCAATTCGATGGGGATTGTGCCGGGATGCTCTATGGTCAGATATGAAATACAACGTCGGGCATCTACCTGTCCATCGGCGACAATCGCTTGTGTTGGGCATTCGACAAGGCACGCGCGACAAGGGCCGCAACCTTGTTTTTCGAAGGGTGGGTCTAATGGCAAGGCTAAATCGGTGTAGATTTCGGCTAGGAAAAACCAGGAACCGGCACGCGGGTGAATTAACAAACTATTTTTGCCGATAAATCCCAATCCGGCTTTTTGCGCTAACGGGCGTTCCAAGACCGGCGCAG
>JAVETW010000065.1:0-14395 GCA_034005865.1 Thiomicrospira sp.
TTCCGATCTCTTGTTCCTGTATCGTATCCGGCGGTGACTAAACCCTCTCCGGCAATACGTTCAAGTTCAACGCCCTCTTGGTTAGACGAACTAGGTTCCTCGGTTTCTTGTGCCGCACGCGCCAACATAGCGAGACGATTTTGTAAATTCGTTACTTGATCAGCATTGGCTTGACTCGTCTCAACCACACTGTCAAAACGCCCCTCAATAATTGCACGCTGCAGCGATTCAAATGTAATAACGTTATCAACCGTTAAGTCTTGCACCGCTTCGGCGGGAATCACATCGTTATCGATGGCAAAGCGTGTGTCACTGCCTAGCGCAATCGTTTTACCGTCAATCATATCTATCGCCACAGTCGCGTTGTCTGCGGTAATAATCACTTCGTTAAAAAACAGTTCCGAACCGCTGGTTACTTCACGTACTTGTTGTGTTTCGATATTGATAACTTGGACAGGGCCGGTAACACTGATGACTTTGGCGACGGCAATAGACATGATGAAATCTCCTTTTTATTTGTACGGAGAATTTTAACGAGACCGTAAGCATGCGACTATTGACCCTAGGTACAGTTTTGCGCCTAAAAACAAAAAGCCCGTCGAACAACAGGCTCGACGGGCTTTAATCATCTAGGCGCTATGTATACGCTAGATAAACTTATGCAATTTTTAACGCTTCTTGACGTGTCGCTTCTAATGCTGCAATGCGATCCTCTAACGGCGGATGCGACATAAACAGCATACCTAACTTGCTTGGGCGATCGGAAATACCGAAGGCCGCTAACTGGTCAGGTAGATGGCCCGGTTGCATTGACTGCAAGCGACGTAACGCCGCAATCATGTTTTCTTTACCAGCCAAATACGCCCCACCATTGTCGGCATGGAACTCACGACGACGCGAGAACCACATGGTAATCATGCTCGCCAAAATACCGAAAATAATTTCAAAAATAAACGAGGCGACAAAATACCCGATACCATGTCCTTCTTCGTTTTTCAGAATCACGCGATCGACAAAGTGGCCGGCGATACGCGCAAAGAAAATAACGAACGTGTTCACCACCCCTTGCAACAAAGCCATCGTCACCATATCACCGTTAGCAACGTGGGCCACTTCGTGACCCAATACCGCCTCCACTTCGTTACGCGTCATATTACGCAACAAGCCGGTAGACACCGCCACCAACGCATTGTTTTTGCTCATACCGGTGGCAAACGCATTGACATCGGGTGCATCGTAAATCGCCACTTCCGGCATACCGATACCGGCTTTTTCCGCTTGCGCACGCACCGTGTCCACCAACCACTTTTCATCGGCATTGCGTGGGGTTTCGATGACCTCGGCGCCGGTCATTTTTTTCGCCATGAACTTTGACATCGCCAACGATACAAACGAACCGGCAAAACCAAATACCGCCGCAAAGGCCAATAAGTTACCCAAATCTAAATCGACACCATTGGCTTGCAATGTGGAACCAACGCCAAACAAGCTCAACACAATCGATGCCACCGCAATCACCGCGATGTTCGTTAATAAGAACAGACCAATACGTTTCATGGATTTTCCTCCTGGAATTAAAACGCGAATAAGTTTTTTACTTGGACTAATATAAAGATTTTTTATCGGCTTTCAAGAGGAAAATACAGCCATTTCCCCCTTTTTACACAAAAAATTTCAACCTTATTACTGCCCCAGCTTTTGCTTTAATAGCTGGTTGACTTGCGTCGGATTGGCTTGACCCTGCGACAACTTCATTACTTGGCCAACAAAAAAGCCAAACAGCTTGTCTTGGCCGTTTTTATAAGCCTCTACCTGACCGGCATTCGCAGCCAACACATCATCGACGATTTTTTCAATCGCCCCGCTATCGGTAATTTGCTTTAGGCCTTTGGCGGCAATCACTTCATCGGCAGAACCTTCCCCCGCCCACATGGCTTCAAACACCTGTTTGGCGATTTTGCCCGAAATCGTGTTATCGCTGATGCGTTGTAATAAACCACCCAGCGCTTGCGCTGATACCGGCGACTCAGCGATATCGAGCCCATCCTTATTCAGCGCTTTTGCCAAATCACCCGTCATCCAGTTGGCGCAAATTTTGGCTTCCGTACCCGAAGCCTTAACCAGGGCTTCAAAATACGCCGCCATCGCGCGCGACCCGGTTAATAGCTGCGCATCGTAATCCGACAAGCCGTAATCGGCGACAAATCGCTCACGTAATTGCGTTGGCAATTCCGGCAAGCTTAAACGCACCGCTTCAATTTGCTCCGGTGTAATCAACACCGGCAATAAATCCGGATCGGGGAAATAGCGGTAATCGTTCGCTTCTTCTTTCGAACGCATCGAACGGGTTTCATCGCGCTCAGCATCGTACAAACGCGTTTCTTGCACTATCTTGCCGCCATTTTCTAAAATCTCGATATGGCGCTCAACCTCATACTCAATCGCCTTTTCAATAAAACGGAACGAGTTGATGTTTTTTAACTCAGTGCGGGTTCCTAACGGCTCACCTGGACGGCGCACCGATACGTTGACATCAACACGGAACGAGCCTTCCTGCATATTACCGTCACAAATACCGATAAACTGCACCAGTTCGTGAATCGCTTTGGCATACGCCACCGCTTCGGCCGCCGAACGCATATCGGGTTCAGACACAATTTCTAATAACGGCGTACCGGCGCGGTTTAAATCAATGCCCGACAGACCGTGAAAATCCTCATGCAACGATTTACCAGCGTCTTCCTCTAAATGAGCGCGCGTAATGCCAATGCGTTTTTTCTCGCCCTCAACCAAAATATCAATCGACCCTTTTGATACCACCGGTAACTCAAATTGCGAAATCTGATAGCCTTTTGGTGAATCGGGGTAAAAGTAGTTTTTACGCGCAAACACCGACTTTAATGGCAGTTCAGCACCAATCGCTAAGCCAAAACGTATCGCCATTTCTACCGCTTGCTTGTTTAATACCGGTAACACCCCCGGCAAGGCTAAATCCACCGCACAAGCTTGGCTGTTCGGAGCCGCGCCATAGGCGGTAGATGCCCCAGAAAATATTTTCGACTTCGTCGCTAACTGGGTATGAATTTCTAATCCTAATACGATTTCCCAACGCATAGTATCTGTGCTCCTGCTCATTGCGCCGCTAACCAGCTTGGCATCTGTTGGTGCCAAGCGGTGACTTGTTGATATTGATGCGCCAGATTGAGCAATTTGGCTTCACTAAAATACGGCCCGACTAAATGCAAACCCACTGGCCGCTGATTAACAAATCCGGCTGGAATCGACATACCGGGCAGGCCTGCTAAATTCACCGGAATGGTATACAAATCAGCCAAATACATACTAATCGGATCATCCGTTTTTTCGCCGATATTAAACGCCGTGGTCGGCGCTACCGGTCCGACAATCACATCACACTGCTCAAACGCACGACTAAAATCATCGCGCACTAAACGACGCACTTTTTGCGCTTTTAAATAATACGCATCATAATACCCCGCCGACAAAGCATAAGCGCCCACCATAATGCGGCGTTTCACTTCCGCGCCAAACCCTTCGGCGCGCGAACGCTGATACAAGTCCTTTAAATCTTTAGGATTATCGCAGCGATGACCATAACGCACGCCATCAAAACGCGACAAGTTCGATGACGCCTCTGCAGGAGCCAACACATAATAAGCCGGTACCGCCAAATGCTGATTCGGTAAACTGACTTCAACTATGGTCGCGCCCATTTTTTCCAGTTCACTAATAGCTTCACGTACCACTTGAGCGACCTGAGGATCTAAGCCCTCGCCAAAATACTCTTTCGGCACGCCGACACGCAGGCCTTTTACCGAATCGTTTAATCCGGCAACATAATCCACTTTCGGCATATCAATACACGTAGAATCGCGCGCATCAAAACTCACCATCGCATTCAACAACCAGGCATTATCCTCTGCCGAACGCGCCATCGGCCCGCCTTGGTCGAAACTTGACGCATAGGCAATCATGCCAAAACGCGACACCGCACCATAAGTAGGTTTAATACCGCTAATGCCGCAAAATGCCGCCGGTTGACGGATCGAACCACCGGTATCCGAGCCGGTCGCGAATGGCACCAGGCCTGCAGAAACGGCCGCCGCCGAACCGCCGGACGAACCACCCGGTACCGCATTTAAATCCCACGGGTTTTTGGTCGCACCGTAAAAGCTCGACTCCGACGACGAACCCATCGCGAACTCGTCCATATTGGTTTTACCCAAAATCGGCATACCGATTTTTTTCAGCTCATTCACCACGTGTGCATCGTAAGGAGCAATAAAGTTATCCAACATTTTTGAGCCACAACTGGTTCGTACCCCATCGGTACAAAAAATATCCTTATGCGCCATTGGAATACCCGTGAGTGGATGCGTATTGCCTTGAGCAATCTTTGCATCAGCGTCACGCGCCATTTCACGCGCTAACTCAGGTGTGGTCGTAATAAAACTGTTAATTTGTGGATCGTATTGCGCGATCCGGTTTAAAAAATACTCGGTCAGCTCAACACTGCTAATCTGTTTTGATTGCAGTTTTTCGCTCAATTGTTTAATAGATAAGCTGTGCATCCGTTTCTCACTCAATCACTTTCGGAACTAAATATAAATCGGCCTCAACCGCCGGGGCAATCGCCTGAAATTTCTCATGCTGATCGATTTCTGTAACCAAATCATCACGCAACCGCTGCACTTGATCCAACGGGTGAGCCATCGGTTCGATTCCATCCGTATTCGCGGCCTCCAACTGAGCAAATAAATCTAAAATATTGGAAAGTTTATCGCCCACTATCGCCAACTCATCCTCTTCCACCGCTAATGCGGCCAAGAGTGCAATTTTTTTAACATCCGCTTGTCCTAGTGACACCCTAACACTCCTTCAACGCTATGCTTGGCAAACATCACCAAGCGGCTTTAGCCAAAACCTATTTAAAAAGGGAAATAAGTTATCACAAATGACTTAAACGCACAAAAACTTGTCAATCTGAACCTGTAAAAACCACTCACTACACCCAAAAAACCGTTACACAATTCATAAAACCGCCTTATCAAGCAAACAAGATGCTTTACCGACAAACGCACGCTTAATCGCCCCCACTCCTCCCAATTAGACGATAAAGCTGAATTAGCACAAAAATCCTTGCTTTAGCCACTAAAATTAATCATAAATTCGTTTTAATTTGGTTTAAAATAGCGAAATTATTCAATTTCAACCCCAAATTCTTAGGAAACTCTCCATGTTTCGAAAACTAGTTGGCCTTTTCTCAAACGACTTATCCATTGACCTTGGTACAGCAAACACCTTGATTTACGCAAGAGGACAAGGCATTTTACTTAACGAACCCTCTGTGGTAGCCATCCGTGATAACGGTCGCGGCAGCCGTAACATCGTTGCCGTAGGTAACGAAGCCAAACTCATGTTAGGCAGAACGCCGGGTAATATCCAAGCCATCCGTCCGCTTAAAGACGGTGTTATTGCCGATTTCCACGTCACTGAAAAAATGTTACAAGCATTCATACGCAAGGTACACGAAGCGAAGTTTTTTCAACCCAGCCCACGTGTACTAGTTTGTGTCCCTTGCGGATCCACGCAAGTCGAACGTCGCGCAATTCGCGAATCGGCGGCTGGTGCGGGCGCACGCCAAGTTTTTTTAATCGAAGAACCGATGGCCGCCGCGATTGGCGCCGGTATGCCGGTGAGTGAAGCCAGCGGTTCGATGGTCGTGGACATTGGGGGCGGCACCACTGAGGTTGCAACGCTATCATTAAACGGAATCGTCTATTCCGACTCAGTAAAAGTAGGTGGCGACCGCTTTGATGATGCCATTATCAAATTTGTGCGCCGCAACTACGGTATGTTAATTGGTGAGGCCAGTGCCGAAAAAATCAAGCACGAAATTGGCACCGCTTATTATGAAGCACAACCCAAAACCTTTGAAGTACGCGGGCGCAACTTAGCCGAAGGCGTGCCTCGCAGCTTTATTCTCAACAGCAACGAAATTTTAGAAGCGTTACAAGAGCCCCTATCCACCATTGTGAGTGCGGTACGTACCGCACTCGAACGCACCCCACCCGAATTGGGAGCGGATGTGGCAGAACACGGCATTGTATTAACCGGCGGTGGCGCACTTCTGCGCAATCTCAGTACACGTCTGAGTGAAGAAACCGGCGTACCGGTGATTGTCGCCGATGATCCACTGACCTGCGTTGCCCGCGGTGGCGGACGTGCGTTAGAATTAATGGACGAAAAAGGCATGGACGTTTTCTCTCACGAGTAATCCCTTTGAAATGGCCTATCGGAGATTGCCACTATTAGCTTGAATGTCACCTCTTCACAACAAGACAGCGTTCATTTTGTCGTTGTTTTTTTGCTCAGTATTTTTCTAATGGTTCTTGATTATCACGGGCAATACATGGGAACCGTTAGAAATCTGCTGATGACGACGCTTGAACCACTCGAACGTCTAGCAGGGCTACCCTCACACCTCCATCAGCGCCTTTTAGCCAACACGGTAGACCTTGCTTCATTAGAAAGTGAAAACAGCAAACTACGCACCGAAAACATGATGCTCAAAGCACAGCTGCAACGCCTTAGCAGCTTAGAAATGGAAACCCAGCGTTTGCAACGCTTACTCGGTACAACCGGTCGAATGGATATTCCTTCATTAAAAGTGGCCAACGTAGTGCATTTTAGCAACCATCCTTTGTCACAATTTTTAACCGTCAATAAAGGTCAAATTGATCAAATCCACGAAGGCCAACCGGTAATCGATGCCAATGGCGTACTCGGGCAAATTATTAATACCGCGCTCACGAGTAGCCGTGTTTTGCTGATCACGGACCCGGATCATCAAATCCCGGTGCGCATTCAACGCACCGGCCAACGCGGTATTTTGAGTGGTGCCGGCAATAATATGACCCAACTTGAGTTTATTCCCTTATCGAGCTCAGTCGAAGTCGGCGATATTTTACTTTCTTCCGGACTGGGCGGCACCTTCCCTCCAGGGTATCCGGTTGCTGAAATTACCGACATCAGCGAAACGCCTGGATTGCCGTATTTAACCATTAGCGCCAAACCCATCGCAGACCTAAATAGCAGTTACGAAGTGCTTATCCTTTCAGCCCAACCGGAGCTTGCGCCATGAGTGATAAATTTCAGGAAATTGAATTTCACCAAGTGCGCCTACTGGTCATTTTTAGCTACCTAGTTGGCTTAACAGTGAACATTTTTTCACTTAAAGAACAGGTTTTAATTATTTTCCCACCGTTTGCGTTATTGCTAACCCTTTTTTGGTCAGTTCAGTTATTACGCAACTCGCATTTAATCGTCGCGTTTAGCTTAGGGCTGCTGTACGACGCGCTTTATCAAAGCCTACTCGGTACACATGCCCTGCTATTTATCTTAATTACCTTTTTTATGTTGCGCATTCGCTTGCGCTTTAGAAGTTACCGATTATGGCAACAAAGCCTGATTATCGGGTTTTATTTTTATCTCTACCAAGGGCTTCACTACCTTATTTTTTCACCGCAGCTGCTTGGTGATACACTTTGGCTCTACTGGTCAATGCCGATAAGCGCCATTCTCATTTGGCCGGGCTTAGTGATTATTTTGCGCGGCTTATCCAACCGCATTTCCGTAATCTAAGCGACCCTCATGCACAACTTACGTTTCGACGAAACCCAAAACCGATTACGCCAAAAGCATTCATTTCGCCAGCGAATGCTATTTATCACCCTCATTATACTAACGGTTTTTAGCATCATTTTATTGCGCATGGCATACTTACAATGGCTTAACCACGACCTATACTATGGCAAGGCCGAAGGTAACCGCGTTTCCGTACAACCGATTGCGCCAGCACGCGGCAAAATTCTTGATCGCAACGGTGTGGTACTCGCCGACAATCAACCTGTTTACTCGCTTACCTTTCAACGCGAACTAATGGACAATATAGACAACACCTTTGGCGCCTTGCAACAACTGCTTCCCGCTATTCCAAGTACAACGTTAGAAAAATTCGCCCAACAACTCAAACATAGCCCGCGTCATCGTCAACTGATTTTGCCTTATCGGCTCAGTGAAAACCAAGCAGCCAAATTCGCCGTGCAAAACCACCGCTTTCCGGGCGTAACCCTCAGCGCAAACCTCAAGCGCATTTATCCGTTTGGCGAATCCGCGGTTCATTTATTAGGCTATGTCGGACGCATCAGCCAACAAGACTTAAGCCGACTCGATGCCACCCGCTATCGCGGCACCGAAAACACCGGACGCGCCGGTATCGAACGCTTCTACGAAGATCGCTTGCAAGGCTACCCCGGCATACAAACCGTTGAATCAAACGCACAAGGACGCGTACTACGAACCCTCAACACCCTTGCGCCGATTGCTGGCGAAGACATTACCCTCAGCATTGATATTCACCTACAACAATATCTGGAAAACCTTCTGGCCGGTAAACGCGCCTCGGTTGTCGCCATTAATCCGCAAAATGGAGAAATTTTGGCATTTGTCAGCACGCCATTATATGACCCCAATTTATTTGTAGACGGTATTGACCATCAAAGCTATAACGCGCTGCTAAACGATCCCAACAAGCCTTTAATCAACCGCGCCTTACGCGGCCAATACCCACCCGGTTCGACCACTAAGCCGTTTTTAGCCCTTGGCGCGCTCGAACAAGGCTACACCACCATGACAGATCGTATTTTCGACCCGGGTTATTTTGAATTCCAAAATAAACGCTACCGCAACTGGAAACGAGAAGGTCACGGTTGGACAGATTTGCAACGATCGATTGTCGAATCAGTGGACACGCTTTACTATAAACTCAGCCTTGACATGGGCGTGGACGGCATCCACGACGTGCTTGCACCCTTTGGTTTTGGCCAACTGACACAAATTGATCTACTTGGCGAACAGTCTGGCATTTTGCCCTCGCAAGAATGGAAAAGGCGCGTTCATGGCAAACCTTGGTATCGCGGCGAAACCATCGTCACCTCGATTGGTCAAGGCTATAACCTTGTCACGCCATTACAACTTGCACAAGCAACTGCAATTTTAGCTAACCGTGGACAAGTCATCACGCCGCATCTTGTCGTGGATCGACCGCTCGACCCACCCCATCAAGTGCCAATTAAAAATCGCGATCATTGGGAATATGTCATTCAAGCGATGCGTGATGTCGTGCATACGCCGGCCGGAACCGCTTGGCGCGCAGGGCTGGCGCTAAAAAACAAACAAATTGAGGCGGCTGGCAAAACGGGTACCGCACAAGTCTTTAGCTTGAACGATGCGGACTATAAAGAAGAGGAATTAGCCTCACACCTACACGACCACGCTCTTTTTATCGGTTTCGCGCCGGTTTCGCGCCCTCAAATTGCGCTCAGTGTGATTGTAGAAAATGCGGGCGGTGGTGGGCGTGTGGCCGCACCGATCGGCATCCAAGCCATGAAATATTATCTTGAAGAGATACAAGCGCCATGATTCGTTCGATCACACCCCCCAAAGACCCGCTATACGTCACCCCCAAAACCCTGTTAGCCCGTCTGCATCTTGACGGCTGGCTACTTGTTGGGCTGCTTACCCTGTTAAGCCTAAGCGTGATGATTATTTACAGCGCATCCGGTGGCGATAGCGATGTCGCGCAGAGTCACCTATTGCGCATTTTATTTTCATTCGGTCTACTGCTGGTTTTTGCACAAATTCCGCCCAGCAAGCTGTTTATCATTACCCCTTGGCTGTTTATCGCCGGTATTATTCTGTTAGTTGCAGTGCTACTGATCGGCGACATAGGTAAAGGCGCGCAACGTTGGCTCGACCTAGGCTTTATTCGCCTGCAGCCCTCTGAGATTATGAAGCTTGCTTTACCGATGATGGTCGCTTGGCTGTTTGCCTACACCGACTTTCCCGCCCCTTTAAGCCGCTTTATTTTGGGTACGATAATCATTGTACTCACCGCCGGACTCATTGTCGTGCAACCGGATTTAGGCACCTCTATTCTGATTGCGATGAGTGGCTTGTTTGTGTTATTTTTTGCAGGCCTGCCATGGAAAATCATTCTATCTGTGTTGGCTATTTTTGCCATTAGCGCGCCGATTCTATGGACATTTTTACACCCTTATCAACAACAACGTGTTCTCACTTTTCTCAACCCCGAATCTGACCCCCTAGGCTCAGGCTATCACATCATCCAGTCTAAAATCGCGATTGGCTCCGGCGGCGTAGACGGTAAAGGCTTCTTAGGCAGCACCCAAGCCCATCTCGATTTCTTGCCCGAAAGCACCACCGACTTTATTTTCTCCGTATTTGCCGAAGAATTCGGCCTAATCGGTGTCGCAGTATTGCTTTTAGTTTATGGCTTTATATTGGCGCGAGGCTTGTATATTGCTAGCCAAGCACAAGATAATTTTACCCGTCTGATTGCCGTGAGCTTCACTCTGACCTTCTTTATTTACCTCAGCGTCAATATCGGCATGGTCAGTGGTCTACTGCCGGTTGTCGGCTTACCTTTACCCCTCATCAGCTACGGCGGTACCTCAATGGTGACCATTATGATTAGTTTTGGGATTTTAATGTCGATTCATACGCACAAAAAAATGCTATCTACCTAGAGGCTGTTGACAATTTTTTTGAACCACGAAGAATACAAAGCCTCAAAGAGCTAAGCCATTGATTTGAAGACATTTTTCTATCAATCATTTTGACTGAACAAAAACCCAATGTCAGTGATGAACTCATATTTCATTTATCAATCGATTAGCGCCAATTTTCAACAGACTGTAGAGGCGCTGGAGCATTTATTTCGCACTAAAAAGGCACGCAAACCAGCTCAGCACACCTTGGCCACCTCGATTCCCCCCGCACAATTTTATTCAGGGCTAATCGAGATGCCCCGTCGTTAGCGCTGACACAAATAGCCAGCACACACCCGCGCGTGCAAACGAAATACCACAAAGGTTTTAGACGTGGCTAAATTATGATAAATTAACCCGCAATTTAAATCGGCAAGGCACGTTGCGCTTTGCCACTCACCCGTTCAATGAATTAGATGAAGATGACTATGTTGCTAAAACCTTATTTACGTTTATTTATTATTTTTCTCATCGGTTTTGCCTCGCTCCATACCCAAGCAAATCCGCCATCACCCGCAATCACGCCAACCGCGCCCAATATTGCCGGCACCGCGTATTACGTTACCGATTTCAATAGCGGTGCGGTGATTGCTGAAAAAAACCCGGATATGAAAGTTGAACCTGCCAGCTTGACCAAAATTATGACCGGCTATGTTGTATTTAACGAAATTAAACAAGGTCGAATCGCACTAGAAGACATGGTCACCATCAGCAGTAAAGCTTGGCGTATGCCCGGTTCACGTATGTTTATTGAAGTAGACAAACAAGTGTCGGTAGACGACCTGCTAAAAGGCATGATTATTCAATCCGGCAACGATGCCAGCGTGGCGCTGGCTGAGCATATTGCCCGTACCGAAGCCGACTTTGCCGTACTGATGAACAAATACGCACAAGAACTCGGCATGAACAACACGCATTTCAAAAATGCCACTGGCTTACCGGATGAAGAACATCTGACAACGGCGCGCGATCTTGCTATTTTGGCACACGCACTGATTCGTGATTTTCCTGATTTTTACTCCCTCTACTCCGAAAAACGCTTCACTTTTAACGGCATTACCCAGTACAACCGTAATCGCCTACTATGGCAAGATGACTCGGTAGATGGCCTTAAAACTGGCCATACCTCCTCCGCTGGCTATTGCCTTGTCACCTCTGCCCAGCGTGAAGGAATGCGCGTGATTACCGTGGTACTGGGAGCGGATAGTGCCAATCAACGTATTATAGAATCACAAAAACTCATCAATTACGCCTTCCGCTTTTTTGAAACACATAAGTTATTTGATGCCGGCCAACGTCTTGTTGACTCTCGCGTTTGGGGTGGCGAACGTGATTTACTCGGCTTAGGTATCGCCAATGAAATCTATGTCACCGTTCCGCGCGGCCAGTATCCAAACCTAAAAATCGAAACCGCCTTGCCTGAAACCCTCGAAGCACCGATCAACGAAGGCCAAAGCTACGGCTCGGTGAATGTAAGTTTAGAAGATGAACTGTTATTAGAACAACCACTCGTAGCACTTGAAACCATCGAAGCCGGTTCGTTTTTCAAACGCGCTTATGATCAACTTAAGCGCTCTGTCGCTGGTTTACTCGGCTGGTAGAAACTTGGGCGCGCCCACCTACTAGGTGCGCTTTTTTCACCGACCCTCTTGAAATCCCGCAACGCGTCGCTATAACCCCGTTCTAACTTTGACAAACTATTCAGACCACACTATGACCGATTTACACAAAACCGAACAACCCGAAACCCTGATTGAATTTCCCTGCGACTTTGAACTCAAGGCTATGGGGCGACATTGCGACGAGTTCATTGATTTGGTGTTTTCAATCACCCAAAAACACGTGCCGGAAGTCAGCCGCGACAATATGCGATTTAGTGCCTCAAAAGGTCAGCGCTTTATTTCGGTGAAAATAAAATTCTACGCCACCCATATCGGCCAAATTCACGGCATTTATGGCGAACTCAACGAGCACCCCGACGTGCTCATGACACTTTAAACCCAACTAGCAGGCCTGCTAATGTCGCTGATTGTTCAACACTTGGGCCGCCAACCCTACATCGACACCTATCAGGCTATGCAACGCTTTAGCGCACAACGCGATAGCGATACACCCGACCAAATTTGGCTCGTCGAACATCCGCCGGTATACACCCAAGGCCTAAATGGCGATGCGCGCCATATTCAATCCTCTCTTGGCGCGATTCCCCTAGTGCAAACCGATCGCGGCGGCCAAATTACCTATCACGGCCCCGGCCAATTAGTGATGTATGTGCTGATAGACCTCAAACGGCGAAAACTCGGCGTGCGCCAACTGGTTACCCTGTTAGAACAAACCACCATCAACCTATTGCAAAACTATGGCTTAAACGCACAAGCGCGCGCCGACGCGCCCGGGATTTATATTCATGGTCAAAAAATCGCCTCCCTTGGTCTAAAAATCAAACGCCAATGCAGCTATCACGGTCTCGCACTGAATGTGAACATGGATTTATCCCCCTTTCAACGCATCACCCCTTGTGGTTTAACGGGTATGCAAATGTGTCAACTCGCCGACTTTGTCGATGCCATTAGCGTGCCATCGGTTTATGCAGGCCTGCTAACCGAGTTTAAGCGCCAATTAGCGAATTGGCCTATAATATCCACCTCATTAAACCAATAGAACAACCTATGCAACCCTATCAAGAAATCAGCCTTGAGCAGATCGGCGGCCTTAAAGCGCGCAATCAAACCATGTCAAAAGGCGAATATAAAACTAAATCTCTAAAACATCGCCCCGATCCCGAGCGTGAACGCTTGGCCAAACCAAGCTGGATTCGCGCTAAATTACCGCCGGCGAAAGACATCCATCGCATTAGCGAACTCAAGCGGATTTTGCGCGACAACGGCCTGCATACCGTGTGTGAAGAAGCCTCCTGTCCGAATCTAGGCGAATGTTTTGGTCACGGCACCGCCACCTTTATGATTATGGGCGACATTTGCACCCGCAAATGTCCCTTTTGTGATGTTACCCATGGCCGCCCAAACCCGCTTGATAACAACGAACCGTTGCATCTCGCTAAAACCATTGAGGCGATGCAACTCAAATACGTCGTCATTACCTCAGTCGATCGCGACGACTTGCGTGACGGTGGCGCGAAACACTTTTTAGCCTGTGTGCAAGCGGTGCGCCAACACGCGCCCTCTACCCAAATCGAAACTTTGGTACCGGATTTTCGCGGTCGTTTAACGGTCGCGCTCGACACCTTGGCACAGTGTCCGCCGGATGTGTTAAACCATAATCTCGAAACCGTGCCACGGCTATATGAACAAGCGCGTCCCGGTGCGGACTATCAAGCCTCGCTCGACCTGCTGCAACGCTTTAAAACCTTGCATCCGCAAGTCAAAACCAAATCCGGTTTAATGGTCGGCTTAGGTGAAACCCATGACGAAATGGTACAGGTATTACAAGACCTGCGCGCCCATCAAGTCGATATGCTCACCGTTGGTCAATACTTACAACCCAGTGTGCATCATTTAGCCGTTGAGCGTTATTGGACGCCGGACGAATTTAAACAGCTCGAAACCGAGGCCTATGCGCTCGGTTTTAGTCACGTCGCCAGTGGCCCCATGGTGCGCAGCTCTTACCATGCCGATTTACAAGCAAAAGGTGAATTCAAATGAGCTGTGACCTCCAACGCTAATCCGAACTGTACATAGCTAATTTTGACTCCACAAAGATAAAGTGAACCAAGTGTAAGTATG
>JAVETW010000066.1:0-14211 GCA_034005865.1 Thiomicrospira sp.
GTTGGTGATGAAACCGAGTAACGATGATTATCCGTTTGGTTATTGGATGTATGAACCCATGATCAATATGGCGAAAGGGCTGATGATTATCACTTTGCTGGCGCTTGCGTTGTTTAACGCGTTTGCCTCGCTGTATAGCGGCGGTAAATCGGTGATTCTGGATATGGCGATTTTTTATGCCGTCTTGGCGACGTTCGGCTGTTTTGTTTCCGGTTGGTTAGTCGGTTATTGGGGGCGTAAGGCGCATTCGCCGTTGGCGTTGGTGGATTCAAAAAACTGGTTGGTAGACGGTTATATTTCCGCCGCGATGCTGGTGGTGTTTATTGCGGCCGCGTTTTTACAGCAAGGGCAGTGGGCGAAGTGGGTGCCGTATTTTGACCCGATTATGGTTATTGTATTGGTGGCGCTGATTATTGTGGTACCGCTGGGCATTATCCGTGATGCGTGGAATGAAATTGTCGGCAAACATCCGGGCGAAGATATTGAAGATAAAGTGCGTGAATTGATTGATGCCGAAGTGAGTGACGCGGTGCATAAAGGTTATCATTTGCGTCTGATTATGACCGGGCGTTTTTTGCTGGTACACGTGTATTTTACCGTTGTCGCAGACACGCCGCTCGACAGCATCGAAGCGCAAGACGAAGTGCGCGAACTTTTGTATCAAGCGTTTAGAAAACATTATCCATTTGTGGCGATGGATGTGGTGTTTACCCAGCAGGCAAAGTGGGAACGGATTGCGACCGGCGAACATACAAGAACGCTACAACATTAATAACGAACAAGGATCGGCATGGCAATAACATTAGATTGGTTAGGTTTTGGGTTGGCAGGCTTGACTGTTTTGGCGGCAGGCCTGGTGCTTTGGCGTCAAGCCGTGTCGAAACGTCAGTTAAAAGATACGTTATTAAATTTGGAAATACTGACGCAAAGTCAAACCGAGCAATTAAACGCGCAAAATACCGAACTGGCGTTAGCACGCGCCGAACAACACCGTTGGCAACAGCAAGCGGAAAGTTTGCAACAAAGCCTTAATCAATCGCAACAAGCGCATAATCATCTGCAAGTGGAGCAGGGTAAATTACAAACGTTACTGGCAGAAAAACAAAGCCAATTTGAAGATCAACAGGTTCGACTTAAACAAGAATTTTCGCAGTTAGCGCAAGAAATTATCGAACAAAAAACCCGCAGCTTTAAAGAACAGAGCGAGTTGAGTTTGACCCAGTTGCTGACACCGTTACATCACGATGTTAAAGACTTTAAACAAAAGGTGGAGCAAATTCAGCAGTCGGAAACTGAGCAACGTTTGGCGCTGAAGGTGGAGTTACAAAGCCTGCAAAAACTCAATTTAAACCTGTCAGATCAAGCGCATCAATTAACCCAAGCGTTGCAAGGTCAGAAAAAAGCCCAAGGAAACTGGGGCGAAATGATTTTAGAACGGGTGCTGGAAACCGCAGGCCTGGTGGCGCCGCGTGATTTTGCGCGTGAAGTCAGTTTTAACTCCGATCAAGGTCGTCAGCGCCCCGATGTGGTGGTGTATTTGCCCGGCGAACGTCATTTGGTAATTGATGCCAAAACCTCGTTGGCGGCTTACAGTCGTTTTGTAAACAGCGATGATGAAAGCGAACGTCAACAAGCACTCAAAGAGCATGTTGTTGCGTTACGTGAACGCATGAAAGAGTTATCAGATCGCGAATATTTCAAACTACCAGGCCTGGTGAGTCCGGAAGTGGTGATTTTATTTGTACCGATTGAATCAGCGTATGTCGAAGCGATTAAAGCCGACGATAAATTGCTCGATGATGCGATGAAAATGCAATTATTAATCGCCACGCCGTCCACTTTATTAAGCTCGGTACAAATTGTGCGTCAGCTGTGGCGTTTTGCCGAACAAAATAAACACAGTGCCGAATTGGCGCGCCGCGCCGAGTTGTTCTATAACAAATTGCAAAGTTTTATTACCAGTTTGCAAGCGGTGGGAAATCAACTTGATCGCGCGAAAGACTCGTATGAAAAAGCGTTTGCGCAACTGTATTCCGGTCGCGGTAATTTGATTAAACAGGCGGCGGAATTTAAAGACTTAGGCGTGATGGTACCAAAAGAGTTGCCGCAGGATTTAGTCGAACGCGCCCAGTTAGAGTTGATTGAAGACCTCGCGCCAAGTAGTGAAAATAAATAATCCATACCTATTGCAAGCGAAAGCGCGTTTCGCTAATGTATTTACACGTTTTTTTCTTCCACCCGACTTGTCACGCGGGCCTTAAACCGGGCGATTAAGCCGACTATGCGGATTCACGCGCAACCATGCAAAACTTTATTATTCTGTTGGCCTTTGCTTTATTTACCTTTGGCAGTTATGCCTATTTCAATAAACCCCTCGAAGAGCCTGCTTGGCCCAGCGTGATTCCCGGATTTGCCTTTTCGCCTTATCAAGACGGTGAAAGTCCGTTTAGTCAAACCTTTCCCAGTCAGCAAAGCATTGATGCCGATTTAAAACTGCTCTCCGGTACCATTCATGCTATTCGTACCTATTCGGTAGAGGGTGTGTTTGGCGAGATTCCGCGCTTGGCTGCGAAGTATCAGCTTAATTTGGCGTTGGGGGCTTGGCTGAGTGCCGACCTTGCGCGTAATGAAGCTGAACTGGCGCGATTGGAGGAGTTGGTACAGCGTCCGCCGTATAATATTGTGCGCATTATCGCGGGTAACGAGGCGTTGTTACGTGAGGAGTTGAGCGTCGAAGAAATCGGACGTTATTTGCAACGTTTGCGTGTCTCCACTAGGTTGCCCGTGAGTACGGCTGAACCTTGGCATGTATGGATAAAGTATCCCGAGTTGGCGCAGCAGGTGGATTATCTTGCGGTTCATATGTTGCCGTTTTGGGAAGGGGTTGATGTTGATGAGGCGGTCGATTATATCGTCGATAAAATGACGTTGCTGCAACAGACGTTTCCCGGTAAGCCGATTGTGATCGCTGAAGTGGGTTGGCCGAGTCATGGGCGTAGCATTGGGGCGGCACGTGCCAGTGAAGCGAATCAAGCGGTGTTTTTGCGCCGTTTTATTCAACGCGCGCAGGATTTGGATTATGTGTATTACGTGATGGAGGCGTTTGATCAGCCGTGGAAGTCCGAGCTGGAGGGGGCCGTCGGTGCCCACTGGGGCGTGTATGATGTGGAGCGTCAGCCGAAGTTTGAATTCTATCAGCCGATTATTCCGATTAAGGAATGGCGTATCCTCGCTACCGCATCGATTTTGTTGTCGGTGTTTTTAGTGGTGTTTTTGTTATTAGATGGCAAAAGTCTGAAAAAACGTGGGCGTAGTTTTTTAATGGCGGTGGCGTTTGTGGCTTCGTCGGTCATTATTTGGGTGGTGTATGAACATAGTCTGATGTATCACAACTGGATGAGTCATGCGGTCGGCGCGTTGTTATTACTTGGGGTGATTGGTGTTTGGCTGATTATCTTGATTGAGGCGCATGAATGGGCGGAAGCCTTATGGGTCAAGCAGCGCCGACGTGAGTGTGCGCTGCGCGATGTTGAGTTGGCTAATGCGCCGTTTGTGTCGATTCATGTGCCGGCGTATAACGAGCCGCCGGATATGATGATTGCAACCTTGAATGCGTTGGCTCAACTCGATTATGATCATTACGAAGTGTTGGTGATTGATAATAATACGCCGGATGAAGCCACTTGGCGTCCGGTGCAGGCGCATTGTTTAACCTTGGGCGCACGTTTTAGTTTTTTTCACGTCGCGCCTTTGGCCGGTTATAAAGCAGGGGCACTCAATTTTGCTTTGCGCCATACCTCGGAGCAGGCGCAGGTGGTGGCGGTTATCGACAGTGATTATCAAGTGAAGCCTAACTGGTTGCGGGCGTTGGTGGGGCATTTTGCCGAACCGACAGTGGCGATTGTGCAAGCGCCACAGGATTATCGTGATAGCGGTGAAAATGCGTTTAAAGCGATGTGTTATGCCGAATATAAAGGGTTTTTCCATATTGGTATGGTCACGCGCAATGAGCGTAATGCGATTATTCAGCACGGTACGATGACGATGGTGCGCCGTTCGGTATTGGCGCAGGTTGGCGGTTGGGGGGAAACCACTATTACTGAAGATGCCGAATTGGGGTTGCGTATTTTTGAGCAGGGCCATCAGGCAGTGTACGCCGAAACCAGTTATGGTCAAGGCTTGATGCCAGATACTTTTTTAGACTATAAAAAACAACGCTATCGTTGGGCGTATGGTGCGATGCAAATTTTGCGTGAGCACGCTGCAGCGTTTTTTAGTTTAAAAAGTGGATTGAATGGCGGACAGCGCTATCATTTTATTGCTGGTTGGTTGCCGTGGATTGCGGATGGTTTTAATTTTATTTTTACCCTATTGGCGATAGTCTGGTCGGTGTTGATGTTGGTAGACCCGGTTGCGTTTAACGCGCCACATTGGATTATTTCGTTGGTGCCGATTTTATTTTTTGGATTTAAGTTGTTGAAAATGTTGGTTTTATATCGAACCCGAATGCGCGCGGGTTTGCGCACGGCGCTGGCTGCGGCACTCAGTGGGTTGGCGTTATCGCATACTATTGCTAAAGCGGTGTTGTACGGTTTGTTTATCGGTCGCAAAATGCCGTTTTTACGCACGCCGAAACAGGCCAGTTCGGTGGCGGTTTTGCAAGCGTTGCGTAATGCCGCGCAGGAAACACTGTTGATGGTAGTCTTGTTGGGGTTGTTGTTGGCCATCGTTTGGCATGTGGGTATGGCGTCGAGCGAAACCTGGTTTTGGTGTGGGGTCTTAGTGGTTCAAATGATACCGTATTGGTCTGCTTTGATGGTGTCGTTAATTAGTGCGCTGCCTAATCTTTCCGCTGACTGGCTGTATTTTAAGCCGTTGAAGCGACAATAGTTTTTGAATTTCTCGCGGGCAATAGCGTAAAATGCGCCTAAATTTTTTAATGACTCACCACCGTTTGCGGTGGTTTTTACTTTGTGAGAAATGTTATGAGTAAGCATCAGCCGACTGTCGGCGTTGTCAGTTTAGGGTGTCCGAAGGCCACCGTCGATTCTGAGCGTATTCTGACCCAGTTGCGCACCGAGGGCTATCAGTTATCCAGTTCGTATGAAGATGCGGATACGGTGATTGTAAACACCTGCGGTTTTATTGATTCGGCGGTGCAAGAGTCGTTGGATGCGATTGGCGAAGCCTTGCGCGAAAACGGTAAGGTGATTGTCACCGGTTGTTTGGGGGCGCGTGATGAGGAAATTCTGAAACATTATCCGCAAGTGTTGTCGGTGTCCGGCCCGCAAGCGTATGAGACGGTATTAAATGCCGTTCACGACGTGATTGCGCCGCCGGAGCATAATCCGTATGTTGATTTGGTGCCGCCGCAAGGCATTAAACTCACGCCGCGCCATTACGCCTATTTAAAAATTTCTGAAGGCTGTAATCACCGTTGTTCGTTCTGCATTATTCCGTCAATGCGTGGTGATTTGGTCAGCCGTCCGGTATCGGAGGTGTTGGACGAAGCCAAGCGTTTGGTTGAAGCCGGTGTGCAAGAGTTATTGGTGATTTCGCAAGATACTGCTGCCTATGGCGTGGATGTCAAACATAAACTTGAATTCTGGAACGGTCAGCCGGTGAAAACCTCCATGACAGGCCTGGTGAAAGCGCTGGGTGATATGGGGGTTTGGGTGCGTTTGCATTATGTGTATCCGTATCCTAACGTGGAAGAAGTGATTCCGTTAATGGCGCAAGGCAAAGTGCTGCCGTATTTGGATATGCCGTTACAGCACGCGGATGCGCGGGTGTTAAAAGCCATGCGTCGCCCGGGCAATATCGACAAACAATTAGAGCGCATTGCGCAATGGCGTGCGCAAGTGCCGGATTTAACTTTACGTTCAACCTTTATTGTCGGCTTTCCGGGTGAAACCGAAGAAGAATTCCAGCGTTTATTAGACTTTTTGGAAGAAGCGCAACTCGATCGCGTGGGATGTTTCCAATATTCGCCGGTGGAAGGCGCGGCGGCGAATGACATTGCACCGCATGTTCCTGATGATATTAAGCAGGATCGTTATGACCGTTTTATGCAAACCCAGCAAGCAATCAGCGCGAAAAAAATGCAGGCTAAAATTGGCAAACGTATGACGGTTTTAGTGGATGAAGTGGATGAAGAGGGCGCGATTGCGCGTTCAGCGGCGGATGCCCCTGAAATTGACGGCATGGTATTTATTCCTGAAGGGCAAGAGTTACAGCCCGGAGATATGTTGGAAGTCGAAATCTACGCCGCCGACGAATACGACCTGTGGGCGGAGCCGGTGAGATTTAATGAAGATGATTAAGTTGTTGTAATTGCTGTGGTTTGTCGCACGCTCGTGAGGGCGTGCTATTTGTTGGTGAGTTGTGCAAGGGTTGACAAGTTTTCAACAGAACAACAAGCTTGCTACGTTGCCGTGGTGCAAAGTTAGTGCATGAGTTAAAGGGCTGAATTTGTATGGGGTGTCAGGGGCGTTATTGGATTTTGTGTCACCTAAAGTCTTTTTTTACTAAGTGAAGCTACGTGTTTATAAGTTTAGTGAGATAAAAGATTAAAAAGTTTGATGGGTTAAAAGTGCGCTTTTGACTAGACTAAATTGAACCCCATCCCCTATACTCTTTGAGTTTTAGAAAACAGGTGTTTTCTGATTAGTTAAAGAACTCAAGGAGAGCAAAGCATGCGCCAAATAACGATACTCATGATTGGCCTAGGACGCATTGGCGGTAAGTTTTATCAGCAATTCACTAAATTAGATGAAGCGCGGGTGAAAATTATTGCGGTCAGTGAGCCCAATATGACCAATCCGCTGCTTGAAGACGCAAAAACGCGTGGTATAGCGAATCATCCAAATTTTGAAGAGGCGATTCGTGAGTATGGATCGAAAATCGACATTATTATGGACACGTCCAATCGCCCTGAAATCAAGCTGGCTGTGCGCAAGCTGTTGCAAGAAACCGAAAACAAACACACGGTGTTGGTGCCGATGGTTGTAGATTATTTAATGTGGTATTTGTTGCCCGATGCCGAAGCCATTCCGCAGTCGCATCATTCAAGCATTGGTTATTAATCTCAATAAACCTGAGTCGCCTTGATAAACCGAGCCGTTGTGCTCGGTTTTTTTATCGCTTTAATTTATCTGAGCGACGCGACCCTGCCAATCTAACTCATGAATTTATACAGATGTTCCACCCTATTGTGCCATGTTTGGTTGGCTGCGTTTTTAGTGTTGCGCGAGCGCGCTAAAAAACGATTGCTTAAGGGTGGGTTTATTTGCGATACTAATGACCGTATCAAATAATATTATCAAGTGCGTTGTGCTGATAACGCACATATTTACTTAACATAGGAGTCGGATTATGTCCTCGTTTTTAAAAATATTGGCATTGAGTGTGTTGGTTTTTAGTTCGGCGCAGGCGCAAACGTTGGAAACGCAGACGTTTGAGGACCAATTTGGTGAGCAAATTAGCTTGACTGAACATACCCAATGGTTGGTGTTTGCGTTTGATAAGGTCGGTGGTGAGTGGGTTAAAACAGCGTTTGAAGAAGCGAATGTAACCGATTTGGCGGCTAAGAATGCGTTATATGTGTCTGATATTTCAGCCATGCCGGGGTTTGTAACACGGATGTTCGCTTTGCCAAAAATGCGTGATTATGCGTTTAAAGTGGCGTTGGATTATGAAGGGGCGCAAACTGCAAACTGGCCGCGTGCAGAAGGAACCGTTACCTTGATGCGGTTGGATAATTTAAATCTAGTAGACGTGAAGCAAGCAAATAGCCCAGAGCAAATCAAAGCGTTTTTAGCTCAGTTCTAAGCTAGCGTAAGTGTTTTGTGAGTCGGTAACGCGGCGGTTTTAAAGCGTGAAAGTCCTCGCTTTTGGAGCCTAGTACTGTGAGATGCTTGTTGGGTTGTCGGCTGCGATTGTATGATTGCTCTAGTGCGGTATGGATTTTGTAACCTTGTGTGATTTTGAACATTTAGCAGGCCTGCTAGTTTAGCCTATGACACTGTGTCAAAGTTTTCAGTCGATTGAGCCGACGCATATGCGTGTGCTGATTTTGGGCTCGATGCCCGGGGTCGCTTCACTATGTCAGCAGGCGTATTATGCGCATCCGCGTAATGCGTTTTGGCCGATTATGGCGCAGTTATTAGCGGTGGATTGGCCGCACGATTTCGCGCCACGTTATGCGTTACTTCAGCAAAAGCAGGTCGGGCTATGGGATGTGTTGGCGCAATGCGAACGCCCGGGGAGTTTGGATAAATCGATTAAAACCGACTCCGTTCAAATCAACGATATACCAGGCCTGGTGGCACGGCATAACGAATGTCGCGCCATTGCGTTAAACGGTCAAACCGCTGCGGCGTTATTTAAACGCCATCTGTTATCAACAAATGGTCGTTTGTTGACAGGTTTAAATATTGTCGAGTTACCCTCAACCAGTCCGGCAAATGCCCGTCTCAGTCTTGCAGACAAAACCCGCATATGGCAGGACAAACTTGGCTATTTCCTATAAAATAGGTCGGTTATAGACTTTGGAAGCACTACAGATGATGTTTAAGCCAGAATTACTTTCTCCCGCCGGTACCATGAAAAACATGGAATATGCGTTTGCGTACGGTGCCGATGCCGTTTATGCCGGTCAGCCGCGTTATAGTTTGCGTGTGCGCAACAATGAATTTGACCACGATAACTTAGCCAAAGGTATCGCGCGAGCGCACGAATTGGGCAAAAAGTTTTATGTCGTCACCAATATCGCCGCCCATAACGCCAAACTAAAAACCTTCCTTAAAGACATTGAACCGGTGATTAATCTGAAACCAGATGCGTTGATTATGTCTGATCCGGGCATGATCATGATGGTGCGCGAGCATTTCCCTCAGCAAGAAATCCATTTGTCGGTGCAATCGAATGCAGTCAACTGGGCGACGGTAAAATTCTGGTATGAACAAGGCATTAGCCGCGTCGTGTTATCGCGCGAATTGTCGTTGCAAGAAATTGAAGAAATCCGTGAGCAAGTGCCGGGCATGGAGTTAGAAGTATTTGTGCATGGCGCGCTGTGTATTGCTTATTCCGGCCGTTGTTTATTATCCGGGTATATCAATAAACGCGATGCCAACCAAGGCACTTGCACCAACGCGTGTCGCTGGAATTACAACACTTACGAAGGGCAAGAAAACGCTGCCGGTGATGTGGTCGGTATCGAACGCATTACTGATTTAACCGGTACAACCGGACGCGCCGCGCCGCAGTTTGAACAATTGCAAAGTGTTGAACAGAGCCATGTTGAACCAACACTGGGCATTGGCGAAACCACCGAGCGTGTTTGGTTGTTGGAAGAACAGGGTAGGCCTGGTGAATTGATGCCGGCGTATGAAGACGAACACGGCACCTATATCATGAACTCGAAAGACTTGAATGCGGTCGAGTTGATTCCTGACTTGGTCAAAATCGGCGTGCATTCGTTAAAAATCGAAGGTCGCACTAAATCGCATTATTATGTCGCGCGTACCGCACAGGTTTATCGCAAAGCGATTGATGACGCGGCTGAAGGTAAAGCGTTTGATCCGGCTTTATTGTTGCAGTTAGATGGTTTAGCGAGTCGCGGTTATACCGAAGGATTTTTGCGCCGCCACGTCCATTCCGAATACCAAAACTATGATTATGGTGTGTCGAAATCCGATAGCCAGCGTTTTGTTGGCGAAGTGATTGAATCCAACGACGAATTTTTAACCATTGATGTTAAAAACAAATTCTGCGTAGGTGACTCGATTGAATTGATGACCCCGGCGGGTAATGTCACGTTGGTGCTGAATCAAATGGGTGATAAATACGGCAATCCGATTGAAGCGGCGTTAGGTTCGGGTTGGATTGTGCAAATCCCCAATCCGTTTAAAGGCTTAAGTGCTGACGTGCTGAAGTTTGGTTTGCTGATGCGTAATGAAGCTTGGGGCGGCGACAGCAAACGCGATTCCGCAGCGAAAGCGGGTTAAATCACATGCGTTTTAAACCACAGAGACACAGAGGCACGAAGGATTTATGGTAAAACAAATCATTCCCTCTTCCTCAGGGAGAGGGCTAGGGAGGGTCAAATGTTTTTAAGCATGCTTACCTCTGTGTCTTCGTGTCTCGGTGGTGATTTTTTATGGCGTTAAAAATTCTTGCCGGTTGTATTAATTGCGATATGTGTGAGCCGGAATGCCCAAACAAAGCCATTTCGATGGGGGAGAAGGTCTATGAAATCAACCCTGATTTATGCACTGAATGCGTTGGTTTTTATGACCAACCGACCTGCATCAGCGTATGTCCGTTGGATGTGATTATCAAAGACCCGCAACACGTCGAAAACCGTGAAACCCTGTACGAAAAATTCAAACAATTGGTTAATGCCAATAAGATTTAACTGCAAGACCAAACTAACCGGAGGTGGTATGTCAATTCCAACGCTAGAGCTGATCAGTTTTAAACTTTGTCCTTATGTGCAACGCGCGGTGATTACCCTGCGTAATAAAGGTATAGATTTTAAAATCACCTATATCGACCTTAACAATCCGCCGGAGTGGTTTAAACAGATTTCGCCGTTAGGCAAAGTGCCGGTGCTGAAAGTGAACGACAGCGAAATTTTATTCGAATCCTCGGTGATTCAAGAATATGTCGATGAAATCACGCCGCCGTCATTACATCCGGCTGATCCGTTAGTCAAAGCTAAAAACCGCGCTTGGATTGCGTTTGGCGGCGAGTTAATGGGCATGAACGGTTTGCACGGCATTGTGCATGAAAAAGACCCGGTCAAATGCGAAGCGATTATTAGCGGTTTGCGTGATTTATTGCAACGTGTTGAAGCCGTGCATTCGGGCAAGGATTACTTTAACGGCAGTGAATTTAACCTGATTGATGCCGCATTTGCGCCGATGTTGATGCGTTTAGACCTACTCAACCAACATTGCGCGTTGGATGTATTAAACGGCTTGCCAAAACTGCAACACTGGCAACAAGTGTTAATGGCACGTCCATGCGTGAAAGATTCTGTACTGCCGGAGCTACCGCAAATGTATCGTCAGATGATCGCCAACTATGCAGGCCACATGGCAACACGTTTGAAATAATTTCGTTGCGTTTTGGTGTGTGTATTTTTTGACCCTCGTTCCCACGATCCTGCGTGGGAACGCAGTTTTAGGGGAGACCTATGGCAATCTTAATGCCGTTTGTTTTAACTGTTCATTTAATCGCCACAGTGATTTGGGTAGGCGGTATGTTTCTCGCCTATCGCGTGTTGCGTCCTGCATCGCTGGTATTAGAACCGCCTGCGCGTTTAAATCTTTGGCTTGGCGTGTTTGAACGCTTTTTTGCCTGGGTTTGGCTGGCGATTGCGCTGATTATTTTGAGCGGATACCTTGATTGGATGTGGCGTTTTGGCAGCCTTGAAAGCATGCCGCTGTATTTGCACCTCATGCAAGGCATCGGCTGGGTGATGGTCGCATTATTTGGTTGGATGTATTTCAAAGCCTTTAAACCTTTCCAACAAGCCGTTGCGGCACAAAATTTTCCGCTCGCCGGACAGCTGCTCAACAGCAAAATCCGTCCGGTAATTGCGATCAACCTCAGCCTCGGTTTTGTCGAAATTATCATCGGCAGTGTAGGGCGCTATTTTTAGTTTTCAGCGACCTTTGCAACAACCAGGCCTGGTTGTAACTCGTTCCTACGCTCCGGTGAGGGAGTTTAGGCAATTAATAATGCGGTGGTCGGGTTTCTTCGTTTAGCGGTTTAATCGGGTCTTCGCGTAATGATTTTAGGTATTCGCCAAGTAAACTGAGTTTGCGTTCTAGGCCTTGAATCGCTTGTTGTTGATACGCGACCGTTTTTTCTAGTTCACTAATGGTGTCGTCTTGAAAGGTTAAGGTCATTTCTAATTCGGCGAGGCGTTGTTCTAACGCCACCAGGTCTGGTTGTTCTTGTTGTTTCATTCGGTTTCCTTTTTTGTTTAACCACAGAGGCACGAAGACACGGAGATTAGTTTATCCAGCTTTTATGCCTTTTGAAGACATAAAAGCTGGGGTTGTATCGCACTTCCTGGGTGGTAAAACTCATTGCGTCACCCGCTGAGTCAGGTTCGTGGTGTAAGTCGCTTTTTTTGAACCACGAAGGTCATGAAGAACACGAAGGTTTTAAACGTTATGGCTTAGTTGCGGCTTTTTTATTTTAAAAATCTTCGTGCCTTCGTGTCTCTGTGGTGAAATCAGTTTACAACGGCCAGTGAGTGTCGGTTTTTTTGCTTAATACCACGCGATCTGCAGGCGGTTGGTCGAGTTTAATCAGACATTGCATCAGTTCGTCACGACGGAAAAAATGGCAGGCGATGACATCGCCGACTTTGGCGCGGCTGAGCGTTTTTTCTAACGCGGCGACATTCGGCGTTTTTAGACCGTTTAACGCGATAATTTCGTCATTTGCGCTCAGGCCTGCTAAATGCGCCGGACGTTGTTGCCAAACGTGGGTGAGTTTGACAGTTTGGTGTTCGGTGTTGGCCAAATTCGCGCCCAAGCTTAAGTAGGGCGCAGGTTTATCAGCTGAACCACTCACGACACCACCCAAATCAGAACTACTATTGGCCACGCGTAAACCAAATTCGATGCCGACTTGCTCAAACCAAGCTTCAAACGCCAAATCGTCTGTGCCGCGTAAATAACGCGCAAAAAAGTCGGACAAGTCTTGTCCGGCAACTTCGGCAGCCAACTTTTCGATTTGACCTTCTGCCAAACCAATTTGCGGTTGACCGTGTTCGTGCCATAAACGTAATAACAAATTATCCAGCGTTTTTTCGCCGTTGGTGGCTTGGCGAATCTGAAAATCCAAGCCTAACGCAATCAGCGCACCTTTGGTGTAGTAGCTAATAATCGCATTCGGTGCGTTTTCGTCCTGCTGATAAAACTTGGTCCAAGCATGAAAACTGGATTCGGCGACAGTTTGTTTAAACCGACCCGGCATGCGGTAAACCCGCGTCATTTGTTGCGCTAATTGGTTGAGATATTGGCTTTGGTCGATAATGCCGGCACGTAATAAAAATTGCAGATCGTAATAAGACGTTACGCCTTCAAACCACCAAAGCTGTTCGGTATAAGCCGGTTGACTTAAATCCGGCGTTTGGAAAATCGACGGCATAATGCGTTTGACGTTCCACGAATGGAAATATTCGTGCGAGCAGAGTTCTAAAAATTCTAAATACGCATCGGAGGCTTTTTCCATACCCACATACGGCAAGCTGTCACGCGAGCACACCAGTGCAGTGGAGGCGCGATGTTCTAAGCCGCCGTAACCTTCGCCCACTACCATCACCATAAACACATAATGCGCAAACGGGGCAGGTTTGCCGAAGAAACGAATTTGTGCCGCGCAGATTTTTTCTAAATCTTGCGTGAGACGCGCGCTATCGCATTGATGGCGACCGGTCAGGACAACTTTGTGTTTAATACCTTCGGCGACAAATTCGACTTGGGTGAACGTACCCATTTCAACCGGATGATCCACCAGCTCATCATAATCGGCGGCGATATAACGTCCAAACCCTTGCGCATCGACTTTTACCGCTTGCATTGCGGTGGCTAAGCACCAGGCCTGGTGGTGGGTGAAATCAGTTTGTTGAATATCTAATGTGACGGTTTTATCGCGCAAACCATCGACCATTAAGAAACAGCTGGTGCCGTTAAAAAAGCCGTGGGTTTGATCAAAATGTGCGCCGCGCACCGATAAATCCCACGCGTAAACCTGATAATGCAGGCGAATAGGTTGGTCGTTGGCGGCCAGTTGCCAGCGCGCTTTGTCCAAAGAGGTGATCGCCAATTCTGTACCATCGGCGCTCACGGCGCGTAGGCCAATCAGGTGTTTGGCAAAGTCGCGGATCATATAACTGCCGGTAATCCAGCTTGGCAAACTGACGATATGGCCAATCGGATGCGAAGGGGTGATCTCCACCGTTACGTCATATAAATGCGCATGCGGATCAGCTGGCGTTAAGGTGTAGTGGACAGGTTGTTTTTCCATAATGCTTGTTTCCAATCGCTTAGTTTTGCGGAGAGTGGGTGACTGTTTGCGTCGGCACGGGCGCTGTACAAATTTCTTTGTTTTTGATGGCGAGTAGCATACGTAGCGTTAAATGAACAATCAGTGCGCTGAGCAGCGCGATAAATACGGATGCGAAAT
>JAVETW010000067.1:0-14184 GCA_034005865.1 Thiomicrospira sp.
CGCACGGTAATCACTTAATGGCTGTGTTTTGATATAACCATCTTGCGATAAGGTGACAATACGGTCCTCAACCGCAATTAAATCTTCTTCATCTAAATCGACATAACTATGGTCGATTTCAGTACGACGGGCATCGCCATAAAGCGTTCGGACTTCTACCAATTCATCACGTACGACTTCGGTTAAACGATCTGGGTTACGCAAAATCTCCAAGAACTCGATAATTTTTTCGAGTAGGTTTTTATATTCTTCAAGAATTTTATCCTGCTCTAAACCAGTTAAACGGTTTAGACGCATATCCAAAATGGCTTGTGCTTGCACCGGCGATAAACGATAAATATCGCCTTCCATGCCAAAGCAAGCATCCAAATCTTCAGGACGCGTATCATTCGCTTCAACACGCTCAAGCAATTGCACCACATTACCGGCGGGCCAATCGCGCGCCAACATGCGCTCTTTCGCCACTTGCGCGGTAGCGGATGATTTGATTAATTCAATCATTTCATCAATATTGCTTAACGCAACCGCCAGACCTTCCAATAAATGCGTTTTTTCACGCGCTTTACGCAAATCAAAAATCGTGCGACGCGTCACCACTTCACGACGATGACGTACAAAGGCCTCAATAATTTCACGCAGATTGAGTAACTTAGGCTGGCCATTGATTAACGCCACCATATTGATGCCAAACACGCTTTGCATCGCAGTCAGTTTGTATAGGTTATTCACCATCACTTCCGGCACTTCACCACGACGCAACTCAATCACAATACGCATTCCGTCTTTGTCAGACTCGTCACGTAACGCGGTAATGCCTTCGACTTTCTTTTCTTTCACCAATTCCGCAATACGCTCAATCAACTTGGCTTTGTTTACTTGATAAGGAATTTCGCTGACGATAATGGTTTGTTTGCCCGATTTATCGGTTTCGATAAAATAACGCGCACGAATTTGTACACGTCCCCGTCCGGTTTCATAGGCTTCACGAATACCGCGTGTGCCGTTGATAATGCCGTGAGTTGGGAAATCCGGCCCCGGGATATACGCCATCAAACCAGCAACATCAATATCCGGATTTTCAATCAACGCCAAACACGCATCAATGGTTTCGGTTAAATTATGTGGGGGAATGTTGGTCGCCATACCGACGGCAATACCCGCGGAGCCGTTGACAAGCAAGTTGGGAATGCGGCTTGGCATGACGTTAGGTTCAGATTCAGAACCGTCATAGTTAGGCGTGAAATCAACGGTTTCTTTATCTAAATCGGCCAATAACTCATGCGCGATTTTAGACATACGTACTTCGGTATAACGCATCGCGGCGGCACTATCACCGTCAATCGAACCAAAGTTACCTTGACCATCGACCAGCATATAACGTAACGAGAAAGGTTGCGCCATACGGACAATCGTATCGTACACCGCCGTGTCGCCGTGCGGGTGGTATTTACCGATGACGTCACCGACCACACGCGCTGACTTTTTATAAGGTTTGTTCCAATCATTACTTAATTCGTTCATCGCGTACAAAACGCGACGATGCACAGGTTTTAAACCATCACGAACATCAGGAAGTGCGCGCCCTATAATTACGCTCATAGCGTAACTTAAATAGGACTGTTTCATTTCATCTTCTAACGATATCGGGTGAATTTCACGTGCAAAATCTGACATGGAGCATCCATCATTTATTGTATAAATTTTAAAAGTGAGCATTATACCCGATTTGTCGGCACACAATCACGGCGCTATGCAAAAATTACGCCCTACAAAGCGTTTTTAATCCAGTAGAATACACGTCTATTCCATTTTAACTAACACGCCACAGAGGCAGGCTATGAACGTTTCTAGCGACATTAACGCAAATGTTGACCCAGCTGAACTGAACAACTTCAACCAACATGCGCACAACTGGTGGGATACCGAAGGGGAATTTGGTGCATTGCACAAAATTAATCCGTTACGCCTCGAATTTATGCAACGCCATATAAACTTGGCGGGTCAAACCCTGCTCGACATCGGCTGCGGTGGCGGTATTTTAAGCGAATCGATGGCCGCGTTGGGCGCCAATGTCACCGGCATTGATTTAGCCGAAGACGTATTAAACGTTGCCAAACTCCATAGTTTGGATAGCGGTGTCAACGTCGATTATCAACTCATCGCCGCTGAAGACCATGCGCAAACGCATCCTGACCACTACGATGCTGTTACTTGCATGGAAATGTTAGAACACGTGCCGAATCCCTTATCCATTATTCGTGCCGCCGCTCATGCCACCAGGCCTGGTGGTTTGGTGTTTTTCTCTACTTTAAATCGTACCGCGAAAGCCTATCTATTAGGTGTGCTCGCGGCAGAATATGTATTGAATCTCGTGCCAAAAGGCACCCATCAACACGACAAATTCATTAAACCGAGTGAACTCAGCGAAATGGCGCGCAAAGCAGGCCTGCTATTTATAGACAGCGCTGGCATCCGATTTAACCCGCTGCTAAAACAGGTTTCGCTGGATAACGACCTATCAATTAACTATCTAATGGCCTTTAAAAAGCCCGAATAACTTAGACAAAGCGGAAATCACCACGGCATGACAAACTCGATTGAATGCGTTTTATTTGACCTCGACGGCACCCTATTCGACACCTCCTACGACTTCTGTTACGCGCTGAATCTAACTTGCGCCGAATTGGGTATTCAGCCACCGGGTTATACCGAAGTGCGCAATACCGTATCACAAGGCGGCGCGGCCTTGACGCGTCTGGCGTTTGCGCAAGCAGATGACACCGAATTTGAAATCCGCCGCCAACAATTTCTAAAACATTACAAAAACAACATCGCCCTACACACCCAAGTATTTCCCGGCTTATTAGCAGGCCTGGTGCATTTGGCGGAAAAAAACATTCCGTGGGGCATTGTCACCAATAAACCGCAAGGTTTAACCACCCACTTACTCAAACATTTTAAATTTCCGAGTGAACCGAAAACTATTATTTGCGGCGATACGTTACCGATTCGTAAACCGAATCCTGAACCTATGTGGCTAGCGGCAGAACAATGCGGTATCGCCCCAGAAAAGTGTTTATATCTCGGCGATCATCCGCGTGATATTGAAGCCGGATTAAATGCCAATATGCAAACCGGCGCGGCCTTATTTGGTTATTTACCGGAAGATAAAATCGACAACTTGGCGCAAGCACATTACATTTTTCGCACGCCGTATGACATCACAAAGTTTATAAAAGAGCGGTTTAACTAATGGATTTAAAACAAAATTTAGTCAAAAACAAAACCTTTTTAATTACCGGCGCGGCCAATGGTTTAGGCCGAGCCTTAGCGCAACAACTGCACAGCGAACAGCACCAACTGATTTTGCTCGACAGCGATCTAAAAGCGCTCAATAAACTGTATGACGAACTCGATGCCGACGGTTGGCATAATGTGTTTTTATTCCCGATGAATCTGGCCGGATCAGCACAGGCCGAGTTTGAACAACTCGCACAAGGCCTAGCCGGTTTTGAAAAGCTCGACGGCCTGTTTTTAAACGCCGCTATTTTGCCCGCGCTGACACCGATTGAACACTTTGACCCAACCCAATGGTACGAAGTGATGCAAACCAATCTGAATGCCAATTTTCATCTCATTCAAACCTGTTTGCCTAAACTCAAAGCCGGTCAGCATGATAACCACCAGGCCTGGTTGGTCACGATTTCCGATCAAGCCGTACAAAATAACCAACCCTATTACGGCGCTTATGCAGTCGCCAAGGCCGGGCTAGAACAACTCACGCGTTTAGTCGTGGCTGAAAACCCAACTTTAAAAGGCGTTATCGCCCGCTTCCCGCCGCTGGCCAGCCACTTCCGCAGCAAACTCTACCCCGGCGAAAACCCCTGCCAAAATCAACCGTTAGAAACCGCCGCCGAACGTTTGCTTAGCGCGTGTTTTAATCAACAAAAACAAGATGATATAGACGTTTTTTAAACCCTTGCACCAGGCCTGGTACAAGCCGTTTTAAACCACGGGAACTCACAATGACCGAATCCCAAACAGAAGCTATTTTAAATCATCATTTTGAAGCGTTTGATCGTCAGGATTTGACTGATTTATTAAGTGATTACAGCGAACAATCTACCCTGCTTTATCATCAGCAACGGTTTCAAGGACTCGCTGAAATTGGCGCGTTTTTTGATGATTTTATGCACAATCAGTTACCCGCCGAATCCACGTTTGAACTACAAACAATGCAAATTGCAGGATCGGTTGGTTATATCGTTTGGCGCGCCGAAACGCCCAGCCAAATTTTTGAATGGGCCACCGACACCTTTGTGATTGAAAACGGCAAAATCAAACACCAAACCTTTGCGTGTGTCATTCGACCAAAAAGCTAGAGCCGCCAAAAACCTCATGTTTTCGTGGTTCAAAATCAAATAAAAGCTAAGCTGATAGCTAACAACACTAAATTGTCGCCAGCTTTAAAAAAAAGAAATAGTTTGGTCGTAAGATGCTAATTTGAGTGTTACGACTTAAACAGGTAAGTGTCAGATTGGGTCTAAGGTAATAGAGTTAAATCGAAAATTGATTGAGCCTAGCTTTAACTTCACGCCAACTAGGATAAAAAGTATCTAGCAACGCTATGAAACGCTCGCTATGCTTACGCTCGAGCAGATGAACTAACTCATGCACCACAATATATTCAAGGCATTCCGGCGGCTTTTTCGCCAGCTCTAAATTAAGCAAAATCCGCTTATTCTGTACATGACAACTGCCCCACTTGGTTTTCATCTTCTGCACCCGCCAATCGGCCAAGGTCACGCCTAATTTCGGCAACCACTTTTCCAACAAAACGGGAATACGCTGTTTCAACACGGCACGATAAAACGCATCCAATACCTTTTTGCGATTCTCGGTTGTGGTATTAGGCGAAACGGTCAAAACCAACTTATGCACGCCTTTAGTTGCAATGGAATGCCGCCCGTATTGCTCAAACACTTCTAAACGATAACGCTGCCCCCAAAGGTAATGACTCTCGCCATTGACCATCTGACGCTCCGACTGTCTAGGCTGGTCGATAAAGCTTTGTTTTTGCTTTTTAATCCACGGGATACGCTTGATCACCGCCATCCGAATCGCGGTTTCGGTCATGTTCTCCGGTGCCGACACCCGAATGCGTCCATCCGGCGGCAACACACTAATATGCAGATTCTTGATGGCTTTACGATTTAAGGTTAAAGCCAAACTGCCGATGGTGAGTTCACTGCTGCTCGCGGCCATCACTTAATGATATTCCTTCTGCGCCTTAACCAATTCCATCACTTGCACAATATCCAAGTCGTAAGCCCCCGCTTCCTCACGAATCGCATTCGCCAATTCGCGCTCTTTAAAGCGGTCGCCCACCCAATCGGCTTTTTTCGTGTAACGAATCGCCGCATCCAGCTTAGTGACCAACACTTCATCTTGCCCAAAGTTATCGTACAAAGCACGCTTTGCCGCCGAATCCACCGATGTGGGGTAATGATGATCCGCTGACGTTTGAGGTTTTAAAACCCGTTTGGCTAACTGACGAATTTTCTCTAAATATTCTTGGTAATCAATAGACTGCTGACGGCGTTGTTTTATCAACTCATCTAACAACACCGACATCTGCTCGTAATAGCGTGGGTTGACCGGGTTTTCATCAACAATTTTTTTACGCACGTTATTTTCGATGGTTTCTGCCATCGCTTCTTGACCTTTTAAACCCTCGGGTAAAGAATCCTTTAGCGCATCGGCACCCTTCTCAACAATCAGCTCAATCATGCCCAGTTCTTCAAAATCCATCAGCACTTCGCTGTCATCGGCGCGAATATACATATCCAACAACTGACGCATAGCCGGTTCAAACCGCTTCATTTCAAGCAAGTCACCGCTTTTTAACTTAACGGCATCGCGTACCGCTTCAAAATGAATCACATCTTGTTTAATCCGTTCCATTTCAGTCGAGGTGTAGCCTGCGGCAAGCATTTCATTGGCAATATTGGCATAGGCTCGCAACAACTTGGCAACAGACTGATACAAGCTCAGACGTAGGGCTTCTTTTTCAGTTATATCATCTTGAGCTGCATCAGGCTGTCCAACAAAATAATGGATATAATCCTGCGTATCTCTAGGCGATCTCACCGGTTCACACAGACTTTTCACCATCTCTAACGCATTCTCAAGGTCTTTACGCGCTTCTTCCAATCTATTTTTTAACAACCCTTTCACATCATCCTGATCATAGTCCGCAAACGCGCCGACGGTATAATCACTAATCGCCTTATCCAGTGAGCGGAACAAGTCTTTGTAATCGACAATATAACCGTATTCCTTATCGTCACCATCCAACCGATTCACCCGACAAATCGCCTGGAACAAGTTGTGATCCGCCATTTGTTTATCGATATACAAATAGGTCGCCGATGGCGCATCAAATCCAGTTAGCAGCTTATCTACCACAATCAACAGCCGCATTTGCCCTGGCTCTTTAATAAACCGCTGTTTAACTTCTTTTTCAAATTCTTCAACGCGCTTGGCGGCTTCTTCTTCAGATTGCTCAAAATAATCTGCCAACATCTTGCGATATAACTCATATTTAAACAGTTTTTCGGTTAATCCTGCACCGGTTTCTTCACCCTTAATATCCGATGGACTCGGTTTGTAGCTGGTCACAATTGCACACTTACCTGCCAGCAAAGTTTGAGAGAACAACTCATAGGCTTTGCAGGCCTGGTACACACTGGCACAGACCAACATCGCATTACCGCGCCCATCCATGAGCCGAGACTTCGTTGTCATATCAAACAAAATATCCGCGACAATTTTTTCTAAACGAGACTTACTCGATAACAACTTCTGCATCGAACCCCATTTCTGCTTCAGCTGCATTTTGCCAAGATTCGATAAACCGGTCGTATTGGCTTCAAACCAATCATCAACCTTTTTCTGTGAGGTAACATGCTGATCAATATCCCGCGCTTCATAACGCAAATCCAGCACCACGCCATCGGCCACCGCTTCATCAAATTTATAGGTATGAATGTAGCGTCCAAACACCTCAATCGATTTTTTCTTATCCTTCTTCAGCAAAGGCGTACCGGTAAAACCGATAAACATCGCCTCCGGCAGAATCGTTTTCATCGCATCGTGCAATAAACCCGATTGCGTGCGGTGACACTCATCCACAAATACAAACAAATTACCCTTGGCTTTAAAATCGGATGGCAAGCTTCGTTTCAAATCCGCAATAAACTCAGCCGATAACGACTCCTCATCGTCTTCACCGTGACGACCAAACTTATGCACCAGTGAACACACCAACCAAGGATTAGTATCATTCAGCGTTTTAATCAAATCCGCGCCGCTGGTGGTGCGATAAATGTCCTCATCAACGCCTTTAAACACCTTCTCAATCTGCTCATCCAACTCGGTGCGATCAGTCACCAACAACACCCGCGCATTCGCTACATTCTCACGAATCCACTTCGCCAACCACACCATCGTCAAGCTTTTGCCCGATCCTTGGGTGTGCCAAATAATGCCGCCTTCACGTCGAGCGATAAATTGTTTCGCCTCGGTAATGCCAAAGAATTGATTATGCCGACAGGTCTTTTTCACCCCGGCATCAAACACCATAAAATCGTGAATAATCTGCAAAAACCGCTGTTTAGAACACATACGGCTTAGATGGAAATCGAGTAAAAACGGATACGGATTATCAACCTGCTCTTTCCACTCTAAATAATATTTTTCCGGCGTTTCGATCACGCCATAACGCAAGCCTTGGCTATCGTTACCGGCCATCACCAATTGCTGCGTGGTAAAGAAGTTACGAATAAAATCTTTTTTCTGATTGTCGAGATTTTGGCGAATGCCTTCGAACACCGATACCGACGAACGCTTGAGTTCCAGCACCCCTAACGCAATACCATTCACATACAGCACAATGTCCGGACGTTTTTTATGCTCGCCTTGAATCGACACTTCTTCGGCTATCGCGAAGTCATTCGCCTCTGGGTTTTTCCAATCAATTAACCAAACGGTTTGATTCTGTTCCCCTGCGCCCGCTTTATCTTTAATGCCATAACGCAACAGTTGATAAACGTCTTTATTGGCGTAGTAAAGCTTTTTGCCCTCGCCTAAGGCGGCGGCTTTATCCAGCTGACGTAATGCACGACCAATCAACGTATCGCTATAACCGCGACTTTTCAGCCATGCGGTTAAGATGTCCACCTCAATATTGCGATTGTTCGCACGGTCTTGCCAGTCACCCAAATAGCTATAACCGAGTTCTTGCTGAAAAAAACTCACTATTCGATTTTGAGTGGCGCGTTCACGCTGGCCGACATTACTCATCACACTTTCCTTTCATTCGTTTTCACAAACCCAGTCAACCATCAGTCAACCAAATCACACCCAATAAGGTATGTAACGGATCGATTAGCTTGTAACCTGACCGTCAGGTATAATGTTATTTAACTAACTTAAAACTTAGCGGGTAAATGCCATGTCTGAAAAAACGAGACCTAAAAAAACGATCTCAAAAGCGCGTCTTTATCGTGCTGTCGCCAGTTCTTCAGCCATTGAGACCAATGAAGCAATTGAAGTCATTGAATCCAAACTCAAAAACCGTAAACCAACCTTTAAAGGCATCCGCCTCCAACTTGCGCTTTAAACCGTTCCCTGCAAGTTCGACTGTTTAAATATATCAGTTATCAGCCGGTTTAGCGGCTGATAATCCTTCCCTACACCAGCCTGAATCGACTTAAAATAATATTCTTTGTGTTGTTCCATTAGTGAATAGTCTAATGGCTCAAAACCGGCTTGAGTGACCATCACATCCAACAACAACCTTGAAATCCGTCCATTCCCTTCCCGAAACGGATGAATCAAAATAAATTCGATATGGCTTTCCGTCAGAAAGTGCATCAATGCCTCTTCCGAGTAATTTCCCAAATCAGAAAACTTTGATAAATAACCTTGTTCAAACGACTGGATTTGCTTAGGAATATGCGGAGCGCCTGCAAATTGAAACCCACCTTTGCTCATATTGACCGTTCTAAGCTCGCCCGCCCAGTCATAAATATTGCCAAGCCATAAACGGTGCCAATTTTGGATGATTTGAAAGTTAAGCGCCTCATAGCTTTTTCCAGCATCAAACACATACTCGTAAAGCTGAAAAAGCAAGTCATCCTCGGCATCAATCATGTCCTGTTCGACAGTGATACCCAGTTTGTTTTTTAATACCTTATTTTGCGAACCCGGTTCAAAATCGCCTTCTGAACTTCCAATGGAGTACTTCATTACACACCTTTAACCAAACGGATTTTACCCGTTAGCAGTTGTTGCATCATGCCTTGTTTGATTTGGCGGGTTTTGGCAAGGCGTTGTTCGAGGGTTTGGATTTCCTCGTCCATATCGGACAGGATTTGGGCGATGGCGGATTGTTCCTCTTCACATAAGGGAATGGTAATTTTCAACCCCTTAAAAGCACCATTTGTAATGTGAACTTGAGTGCTACCAACCATAATTTCATTTGCCGCACGCCGATAACTATTTGTATTCGAATACTGAATTAGATATGCAGAAGTAGATTCATTAACCGCCAAAAAACCATAAACGCCTTGAGCCAAAATATATTTTTCAGGGACAGGAATCTTAACCATTAAGCCAATGCTAGGACCACTTGGAACCAAATCCCTGAGGACTACGATTGTGTACTTTTCGTTGACCCAGTTTTTTAAATATTTGTTCGCAAATTGAGGAGAGCAGAACTGTTGGTCTGCCTCAGATATTTGTAGAACGCCACCTCTAACCACACCTCCTTTTGGTAAAACCTTAATACCATCCTTAGTGAAGTCGGAAGGTTTGAACGGTGCACCACCACGTAAATCTGTTATCAATTCATTTATACAAACACAGCCCCAATCCTCTGGGATTTCGCCGAGTTCGGTTTGTTGGGTACGTTTAGGTGTGCCATCGGGGTGGTGGGCGAATGGGGGTAAGCGGGTTTTGCCGGTGAGCAGTTGTTGCATGGTGGCGGTTTTTATCGCCTGCTTTTTGGCAATCAAATCCTCCTGCTCATTAATCAGCGCATCGACATCGGATAAGGCGTTAGCAATAGCGGTTTGTTCTTTAGCGCACGTTGGTGCGGGAATTTTAATTAGATTCAAATGAGCTGGGCCAAAATTCGGCTGCGCACCACCTGTAATTAGCAAATCGATTTGATCTTTAAAGTAAGGCGACTTGAGGTATACCTCCATGTAACCCTTCGAAAATTCACCAATCGGTTTGAAACGAATTACACTTGTGTTCATCAAAAGTGGAAGATCACACGATCTAACTATTGACACTTTGCAATAGGAGTTTCCTGATGAGGCGATAACTAAGTCCCCTTCATCACATGCAAAATGTTTATATGTCTTTTCAAACTCATCCCATGAGATGTGCCTGTCAGTCCTATCTAAATCTAAGTAGCCGCTCTCTTGAAGATTGGTGACGTTAATGACTTTTAAACCTTTCGACTTAAACTGCCATTTTCTTAGACCTGGGCCTTCTTGATACCAAATAACTTCTGGTAAGGAAAAGATTTCCCAATCTTTGGGTATCATCCCAACTTCTGTCTGCTTGTACCCTGCCGGAATCGTTTGTTCGCTCATTTAAACCTCCAACCCCATCGCTCTGAGATGTTCAGCGACTTTTTGGCTCAATGCCTCTACTTGGGTTTCAATCTGCGGTAAGGTTTCGGCGTAGCGTTCTTCGAGTTCTTTAACGCGGTTCGCCAGTTGTTGGGTCACACGCTCAATCTCGGCTTGGGTATTGGCTTGCAAGGTCGCCAGCCATTTGTGTTGCACAATCAGCGTTTTCACTTCAGTTTCGGTGAGCGTTGGGTAGTGTTTAAACACCGCCAAATCCAACGCCTCGGTCGCGTCTTTCACCGCTTTTTTCGCCGCCGCTTCTTGATCAAACAGTTTTTGCACTTGCTTTAAGATCGCCTTTTCATCGGCATCGGTCGCTTGCTTTAAACGGGCGGTTACGCTGGTTTTGGTGATTTTGTCCTTGTCGTTCATCGCGTCATTGAGTAAACCGTCGTCACCGCTGTGTTCTTCAATCAGCGATTCGAGCTGCTGGCTAATGGCATCCAGTTCGGCTTGATGCGCTTCAAGTTCCGCTTGTTGATTCGCAAAATACTGCGCGACCACCAGGCCTGGTGGAATCAGTTCGGCTTTGTATTTGGCTTTGCCGATAATCAGATCGGGCGTTTCTTTGAGTTTTTCGCCTTTGGCAACAACCAATTCACGCAGGCGATTGCCCGCCGCCCAACCGTCTTGCACCAATACATACACATCGTCTTGCATGACTTCTGCCCAATAGTCCATCAGGATTTGGTAGATGTCGTATTTGCTTAACAAGGGGCTATCGGCATAAGCATTGAGTAAAGCTTCTGAAAGTTCAAAAATTAGCGTTTTCGGGCTGTCGCCGATTTGAATGGTTTTTAAGGGTGCGGCTTGCGCCCATTGGCTAAACGGCACAAGGCTTTTTTCCGCAAAAGCGATAAATTCGGGATGCGCTAATATGGTGGGTTTGACTTGATTCGCTTCAACCAGTCCTTGGCTGTAACCCGGCCTGGTGGGTTTAAACAAACTGTTACGCAAGGTTGGGAACACTTGCCAATAGTCATTGAGCGCGTCAATATCGGCATTGGGAATGCCGCCTTGTAAGTGGGCAGTCAGATCGTGCAGGTCTTCCGGTTCGGATGAGTCGATATAACGCGGAATATTAAGGTTGTAGTCGTTGTCGGCAATCTCGGATAAGGTGACCATGCGGCTGTAGCGCGGCAGTTCAATTTGTTTATTAAACACGTCCACCACTTTATGAATGTCTTGCGAGCGCAGGCGGTTTTTATTGCCGTCTTTCATAAAGCCTTTGCTGGCATCGATCATAAAAATGCCGGTGCGGGCATGGGCGTGTTGTTTGTCGATCACGATAATACAAGCGGGAATACCGGTGCCGTAAAACAGGTTGGCGGGTAGGCCGATAATGCCTTTGATATAACCCTGTTTAATTAGGTTTTCACGAATACGCGCTTCGGCGTTACCCCGGAACAAAACACCGTGCGGCAGAATCACCGCCGCTTTGCCGGTGCTTTTTAGCGATTTAAGGATATGCAACAAAAAGGCGTAATCGCCGTTTTTATCCGGTGGCGTGCCCCAAACAAAACGCCCAAACTCGTCATCGGTGATATTTAAACCGCTTGTCCAGTTTTTGCTGGAAAACGGAGGATTGGCGACCGCAAAATCAAACGCTTTAAGCTGACCGTTATCGTCTTTCCATTGCGGTTCAGCAAGGGTATTGCCTTTCCAGATTTTGGCGGTGGCGTTATTGTGCAAAATCATATTCATGCGGGCTAAGGCGCTGGTGGCGTTATCCATTTCTTGACCGTAAATGGTCAGACCGCGTGGCGCTTCGTCACTCACTTTTAGCAATAACGAGCCGGAACCGCAGGTGGGATCGTAAACCGTCGCGTCTTGCGAGGTGTGTTCGTTGATGCCAACCACTTTGGCCAAAATGCGTGATACTTCGGATGGCGTATAAAACTGGCCTTTGCTTTTACCGGATTCGGTTGCAAAGTGGCGCATCAGGTATTCATAGGCATCGCCCAACAGATCATCACCATCGGCACGATTGGAGGACAAATCCAGACCTGCAAAAATGCCAATCAAGTTGCTCAGGCGATCTACCATGTCTTTGCCCTTGCCCAACTTTTCTTCATCGTTAAAGTCGGCCACGTCAATCACGCCTTTTAAATCATTCGCTTCGGCTAACGCTCCGATGATTTTGTTGAGCTTGTCACCGATTTCTTTATCGCCTTTAAGACGCATCATGTCGTCAAAGCTGGCACCTTCCGGCACCACGATCATGCCATAAGGGTCGCCCTTGTATTTGTCGGACACGTACTTCATAAACAACAAGGTCAGCACATAATCCTTGTACTGACTGGCATCCATACCGCCGCGCAAACTGTCGGCGCTCGCCCAAAGTGAAGAATAAAGTTCGGTTTTTTTAATGGCCATCTGCGGTCTCTTTTTTATTGTTACTTATGTGTTAGCGTAATTTTTTTAGTATTTTAACCAATGCGAAGCTATCAAATCGACAATAATCTAACCTTTTTCCCAGCAAGGTTTGGCGGATAAAATCGCGTTGGCTTGGGTCTTTTAGGCGATGCAGGTTAGCGAAGATGTCCCTTACCATGCCGCCGTTTTGGACGTCGAGTTGTTTGTAATCCAGTTCCGGGTCGTTGGGGAATAAGGCCGGCAATACGGATAATGCCCGATTTCAACTTTCAATCTTTCAGGATGTGACATACTAGTGCGCTAGCCTTTGTCTAATACGCTCAATAAATGTGTTTTCAGAATCCAATAATTCTTGCATCGCTGCTTGGTCTAACCTCTTTTTTTCAGCATCGACGGATCCTTTTTTCGATGATGTGTTATCAAGGCTCTGCTGTTCAAATTGTTTTGGTATCTCAATCCCTTCCACACAGAACCAGGCCTGGTTATTTTCTAGCACCTTGGCAGAAAAACACGTTGTTTCACTATACCCTGCCGCCAACGGATAAATCAGCCCACCGCCAATAAACTCAATATCCGGTTGCGATTGGTAATAACTCATGTAAGTGTGGATTTGGAAAAAATCGGCTCTATCTACATCACCCATACCCCGCTGACTGGTTCCTTGATAATTCATGCGCTTGTATTTGGTATCAAACACCGCCACCTTATTTCCCTTGCGCATCACAATGTCGGGAATGATACGGCGTGAATAAAACTGGTTTTCATATAGCGATATTTTTGGTGAATCGACAGTCCAATCCGGAAAATGCAATGCGAGAAGCTTACGAATATAAACCTCAAACAACTCAGCGATATTTAAAACAAAACTCACCCCAGATTGATCCGACACTGCATTAGACTGCAGACCTTCAAGCTTTATAAGCATTTCAGCAAAATCTAACACTTTTCGGTACGGCAAAAATATCGGATTATTCAAAGCCGGTGACTGAATCGCTTGATTGACCAAAGCCGCAGACACAAATTCATCTGTTTTTGCGTGTCGTAATGCTGGGACGATATGTTTAATACGCTTTATCAGTGCCGGTTGTTTGGCCTTAACAAC
>JAVETW010000068.1:0-14152 GCA_034005865.1 Thiomicrospira sp.
ATCCACCAAGGTGCGCAAATTGTATTCCTGCGCCGGTGCCGGATAACCACTGACACAATGCAACAACGCCAACTGCGTACAACCCGCTTGTTTTGCCGTGTCAACCGCTTCTTCCATTTCGCTCAAACTGGCCATGCCGGTTGAAATAATCATCGGTTTTCCGGTACGTGCCACATACTCAATCAGCGGCAAATCAATCGCTTCAAAGCTGGCGATTTTATACGCCGGGGCATTCAAGTCTTCCAATAAATCCACGGCGCTAAAATCAAACGGTGAGCTAAAAATGGTGATGTCTAACTTTCGCGCATAATCAAACAAGGGTTTGTGCCAATCCCACGGCATATGCGCCCATTCATACAATTCATACAGGCTTTTACCATCCCACAAGCCGCCTTCCACCATAAACTCAGGCGCACGACTATTAAACGTAATCGTATCCGGGCGATAGGTTTGCAACTTAATCGCATCGGCGCCGGCCTGTTTTGCCGCCTCCATAATTGCAAACGCGCGCGCTATATCGCCGTTATGATTCGCCGACAGTTCAGCAATAATATAAGGAGGGCAGTGTTGGCCTATTTCGCGCCCATTGATGTTTAATGTTTTCATTCTAAGCTTCCTTTTGACCTTGGCGCACATAGGTGAGCAGTTGATTAAAACTCACTAATCGACTCAATTCGTCCGCCGGAATACGCAATTCAAACACACGTTCAACTTCCATTATCAACAACAAATGTTTTAACGAATCCCACGCCGCCACCGTATCCATCGTCAGCGCATCGCCCGTAGCATAATCCGTTTGCATCACCCGATTAAACACCTCCAACAGCGCTTGCGTCGTATCATCGCCCCTCACCGAGGCCTCCAAGGTTGATGGTGACGATTGTATGCTGTTAGCAGGCCTGCTAATTGACACGCCATTCGGCCAAGCCTCAACCAACTCAAACAAACCATGATTCGGATGAAATAAAAACGCCACTTGGCGACCATAAAACGCATCGTCTGCTTGCGCCGGTTTGACCAATCGCGCGCCGAAATCCTGTGTTGCCGTGGTGATCGCCTGAGCCAAGTTTTCGACGGCGTAACACACATGATAGGTGCCGCCACCTTGTGCGAGGTGCGAATAAATCGGCGATTGCTTGCTTAGCGGTGCTAACACCTCTACCACGCCGCCCGCGCCCAAATCAACAAACGCAAACAGCACATCCTGCGCCCTATTCTGCCCCGGCCCGTTAATCAGCCGCGCACCGGGTAACGCTAAATAATCCGCCAAGGTTGGCATTAAATCCTTCGTCGTCACCGCGACATGATCGACATAACGCACACCTAACGCACTAAACATCGTCCCATTCCTCTTTTGTTTGCATCAATTCCACTTGAACACCCGGCTCTTCGCGCATTTTCAGCGGCAAGGTACAACACCATACATCCGTTTGCGCTTGCCGCTCAAAACCCAAACCGGCATATAAATCGGCCACCGGCTGATTGCGTTCGGACGCGATAAAACGCCCACATAATCGACGCACGCCTTGCTGTTCGGCCAGATTCGCCAATCGGTTAATCACCGCCTGCTCAATCGAACGCCCCATCACGCGACACGACATCACAAAGTTGTCGATACACCATTGATCGCCTTGCACACTCACAACCAATGCCGCTACACCTTCGTATTCCGGCGAATATTTATCTCGGCTGGCGACATACCAAACCTGGGTATCGGCTGAACGCGCAAACGCCTTTAATTGTGCCGAGGTATAACGCCGTGTGGTGGTATTAAACTGATTGGTTTTGCTAAATAACTGCAAACAACGTGCAAAACTCGCTGCGCTCATCGTCTGTAACGAGACTTCAATCTGCAGGCTTTTTATAAACGCCGCCTTATCGACCTGCGCCACTTGCGCTTGCTGCATCTGCGCGCGTTGTTGATACAAAGCTTGGCGTTTTCTGTCCGTGTCGTTCACCTCCACCAACGCCAACGCCGGTAAACGACATAAATAGGCAACCCAATCCGCCGGATCAGCCGGCAACTCCGGCACCATCACCTCCGGCAACGCCTGTCGAACCTCAGCGCGTTCGAGCGGATTATCATCAATAAAACAAAACGATGACAGCCCCAAATTTAACGTGTCGGCCAAGGCTTTAATATTGTCGGCCTTGGATTGCCAGTTGATTTGCATTGCGACAAAATCCGACTCACGCAACAGCATTTCAGGATGCTGATTCATCGCCTCCAACGCGACCTCTCGCGTATTTTTGGAACAAAGCGTGAGTAAAAACCCTTTTTGCGACAAGCTTTTAAATAGCCGCTGCAAATCTTTATACACATTGCCCGGGTAATCACCGCCCAGCTGTATGCCACTCAGCCCATCGTCGCCAATCACACCGCGCCACAACGTATTATCCAAATCCAACACCAACACGCGGGCATTTAACCCCTGTTGCGCCAACTGGGTCGCAACCAACCGCGTCGCCAGATGCTCGGCAAAGCCTGAACTAAACGGCATACGCGCCAAATACCAGTATTTATTCGAAAACGCCGACTCGACACCAAAAGACTGCACACACTGCGCATAGGGAAAACACACCACGCCCAGCTTGGCGCAAGCGTCATACAACTGCTGATTCAACGAACGCAGCACGGCATCGTCGTGTATCGCCGAGGATTGTGTCAGCGTAAGGTGTCGAGGTTTAATCCAGGCAAAATCAAATACATAAATTTCTCGGCCCGGTTGCATCTCAATGGCATGGCGAATCAGATCAAGATAAGACGTTAAAGCCGCACTCGCTTGCTCAAGATAATCACCGTCTGCCGTGATAGCCGCTTCCTCGACTAAATCCTCCAGCCTTTCGCAAAAAACCAACATATCATCTTCACGCTGATGGATAGGATGCGTCGCATCATGCAACACCATCGGATATTGCGCAAACGCGACGCGCTCAACGCGATAATTTAAGCGCGGATAGGCTTTTAATTGCGCTTCGTAAGCAAGCAACAGGCTTTCAGGATGGTAACGACACAGAAAATAAGCGCGACGCGCCAGGTTTTCAACAAAACGTTTGCGCATATACACCACGGCTTTATCGGTAACGCGCGCATCGCTCGGCGCATCGCACGTCTCAAATCCGGCGCGGCGGTGCATGGCTAACACGACTTCATTACGGCGTAAGGATTCACAATAGAGTTCGACTAAATCCAACTCATGTTGCGCATAATCCAAAACCAACTGTTCAATCGCACTAAACAACGCCAAACGCGCTTGCGCTGTTGCAACACCCGCATTATCAATGTAAAACCCCCACCAGGCCTGGCGGTTGTGGCGATTGATTTGATAGAAATTGACAAAGGCAACGGGCTGTAAATCCTGCTCAACAATCAAGCGAATCACATCCTGTTGTTGCGCGACACGCTGCCACCAAGCTTCATGTTCGGCTTCGCTAATCAGGTGATCGGTCAACATCACCGCACGCACCTCGGCATGATTACGCCAAGCCAAAATGCGCTGTTTGTCCTCTTCCCGAATCGGTCTTAAACGAAAATCCTTCATAGGGTATCTTTTGATTAATGTGCCAAAATCACGGTGACACTGCGCCCCATGCCGATATTGGCCAAGGCACGGTAAAACGCATTCACCGCCTCCGGCGGATTGTCGGCGATTAAATCCTCTAACGCCATACGCGCCTGATGCGCAGGTTTGCCTAATGTCGGATTTTGCACATAATTGGTGTGTTGATGAAACAAAAACCAATCAATCGGAAAATCGGTCATCTTGTCCAATAAGCGCCAACCGGTGTGCGCCACCACCTTATCAATCGAATGAGTATTGAAATAACTGATATGATCCGGCACCGCAATCCAAAACGGACGATCAATACGCCCTTCGTCCAAGGCTTTTTGCTGTAAGGCAGAAAAATCGTTCGGTACGGTCACCACTAATACCCCGCCCGGCGCAACCAGCGATTTTAATTGTTGCAATAAGGTCATCGGCTCTAAAACATGCTCTAAAACGTGTTGTAACCAAATAATATCGTAGGTTTGTCCCGCCGCGATTTCGGCTTGCAATGAAGCAAACACATCACCCTCAACCAAATGTTCCAAGAGCTGAGGATGATGCTGTTCGATACCGGCACGACTGTAATCCAATCCCTTAACCTGATAACCGCGCTCGGCAAAAAACGCTAACGCAAAGCCTTCGCCACAACCGACATCTAAAAAACGTTGATAAGCGCCGGCATCTTGACACGCACAAATCGCAGCATAACGCTGCTCGAGTTTTTGCCCAAACAAGCGCAATTCTTGCTCAGTATAGTGAGCGGCATAGGCTTTACTTTTCGATTCTTGAAAGTATTTTTGTGCATAGTATTCATCCAAATCCGCTTGGCTTGGTTTATCGCACAATGTATAAAAATCCAGCTCAGTTTGATAGGTCGCGTTCATCGTTTATCCTCAGTTCAGGTGATTAGTCGATAACGATATACGAGGTCAACGGACTATGAACCGAACGCTTAATCGCATAACGCGACAGACCTAACACCTCTTTCACCGCGAGGGTTTCACCGGGAAAGGCTTCACAATTTAATTCATCAAACGCAATAACCGAACCCTTGGTTAAGTGGGGCAAAATGGCCTCCAAACACACTTTAGTTGGTTGGTAAATGTCAAAATCGAAATACGCCAAGGCAATCATCGTTTCAGGATGACGGCTTAAATAATCCGGCAGCGTTTGCGTGGCATCGCCTTCCACCAAATGCACTTTCTTTTTATGCGCAATCGGTGAGTTTTGTTCGTGAAAACTCAAAATAGTTTCCAGCGTCTGCTTCCAGTTTTCCGAGACCGCATAATCGCCGGTTTTGACTTGTGCGCCGTCTTTTTCGTCCACCGACGGAAACCCGCTAAAGGTATCAAAGCCGATGATTTGGCGGTTGTAGTTAAACGGTTCGTGCATGCCGCGCAAGGCGGAAAATAACGCCAAGTTTTGCCCCCAGCGCACACCAAACTCCATAATCGAGCCGTGCGTATGCAAAATTTTGCCGTACAACTCTTGCATAAAATTAATCCGTGACAGGGTTTGACGTGTTAAAAACAGGCCGAGATTATCCAGTAACTCACCATCAGGAATGGTGTTGTGGCGCAAAGTCTGCACCAGATGGGTTTTATTGACTTTTTCTTCTGACGTTGAACCGCCCAATACATGAATCGTCATGACATTCCTCTTTAATTTTAGCTATATGCTTACTCAAACATCGCCGCCACCACGCGCTGACAACCTAAACCATCACATATCTGCGCCGACTTGTGGCTCAATTCGGCCATCCAATTCGGTGCATCTGCCAGCAATAACGGCAAACCAGCGACGTTATCGACCGTTTTTACTAGGCCTGCTTGCGCGAGTTGTTCGGCCACCTGGCGCTGATTAAACGCAATCACAAACTGAATCGTCGGCAAACCCAAACAACAACGCTCCCAAGTAGTCGCCCCCGCCGCGCCAATCGCCAAATCGGCCTGACACATCAATTCGGCCATATTAGTCACATTCACTCGCACCTCGGTTTGCCAAGGCAAGCGACGCGCTTGCGCGATAACCCGCGCCTTATGCAACGTACTCGCGCCCATCACAACACTAATCTGCAAGGATTCAGGCAACGCCGTTGTAGCCAGTTGTTCAATAATCGCGCCGGTCACGTTATCCGCATCCGCCCCGCCCAAGGTAATCAACAGATGTTTAAATGCGGGTGTTTGCCGACGGGCTAAACTCAGCGCTCGCCACTGCGCAAATTCTTCACGTAACAGCGCGTAGTGTGTTCCGGTCAATAAACGACATTGCGCCCCGACCAAGCTACGATAATCCGCCGGATTCGCACCATAATTTTGGTTAAGCAACAAGTCAGCCAAATGCGCGCGGTCGGTCAAGTCATCAATCACCATCAAACGCCGATAACATCCGCTTAATGCCGCGTGCCAATCTCGATCAATCGCATAATGGTCAACAATAAGCCAGTCCGGTTGTATGCGTTGCAAAATAGGGCGACATTGTTCGGCATCTTGCGCTTGCGTCCCGCCCAACCAATCGGCATGAAACAGCGAAGATTCGTCCTGTTTCAACGTATTAGCAGGCCTGGTAATAACCTGTGGATAAACCTCAAAACCCTGCTGTTGAATGACATCAATTAAATGCCCTTCATGAAGGCGACAAATAAACGCTACGTCTGCGCCCTGTTTTTTTAGCGCTTGCGCCAGGGTTAGGCAACGCATAACATGACCCGTCCCCATTTGCACCGACGCATCGACGCGAATCACGACGCGCATCTTTATCCTGCCAAATCGGGGTTGAGGTGTTCAGTTTGAACCTGTGCGCTTGGATTAAGCATGCCATACATCAATTCGGCCAAATGCCAATCCTCAAGCGTGTCGATGTCGTGCGCCAGATGACGCGGCAAAATAAACGGTGTGGCGGCATCAGAGTGCATACTCACCCCGGTTTTATAGGTTTGCGCATCGGTAAAATAAAATTGCCCGGCATCAAAAAAGGTTTTCTCCAAGTCCTGCGTACGCGTTAAACGATATTGCGGATACATGCTTTCCAGCCGGCCGTTGGCTAATTGCTTTAATGCCCGTTGCGGCGCTGACGGGTATTCGCACACGGCGAAACAATAGGCGGCATCGGTGGCTTGCCAATGCGCATAGGCTTGGTTTAATAAATGCCCATCGACAAACGGCGTGCAAGGATAAAGGCAGGTGGCCTCTTTCACCGCGTGCCCTTGCGCTTCAAACCATGCAATCGCATGAATAATGACCGGCGCAGTGGCGGTGTCGTCCTGCGCCAACGCCGATGGTCGTTTAAACGGCACGCTTGCGCCAAAAGCTTGCGCGACTTCGGCGATTTCGTCATCATCCGTTGATACGACCACCTGATCAAACAAGCCGGATTCCAACGCGGCGAGAATCGGATACGCCAACATTGGCTTGCCATAAAACGGTTTGATGTTTTTACGCGGGATACGTTTAGAGCCGCCTCGCGCCGGAATAATGGCGATATTCATCTTAGCCTTCCTTGCGTTTAAACAGCATGATTTCCGAGTGATAGCCGTCCACGGTTTTAAAACCAAACGGTATCACATTGGTATCGATTAAATCATAGCCAATCAGCATACGCGCATAGTCTTCGGAAAAAATCGGTTTATCGACACCAAAACGATGTTGCGAGCGCAGTTGTTTACCTTCGCGCATATTACGCAACAGCACCCAGTCCGCCTGCAAACGCGTCACGTGCGACAAATAGTTTTGCACAATATCGGGCTCCATTTCTTGAAACGAAATAAAGTTCACAAACAGGTCAATTTTGCCTTGCAGGCGTTCGATTTGCCACGAAGGTAGCACGCTGGCGGCGCTGAGTTGGTCGATTTGAATCTGCGCTTGTTGTGCTGTATCGCGGTAGGTGGTGAGTGCATTGTCACCGAATACCTGCTGAAGATAATAGGTGGAGCAACACAGCGTAGGCGGAATGTCGATATCAATGTAGCGCGTATTAGGCAAGGTTTGATGCACAATTTCGCCCAACGTACCAAAACCGCCGCCTATTTCCATCACCGTTTGAATGCGCTCGAAGTCGGCGTATTTTTTAAGAAAACTCAACCCGCTCAGATAATTCAATGCCGAACGACTGTAACGCTTGCCTTCGATTTCAAACTGCTCAATCGGTTGCCCGATTTGGCTTTCGCTAAAGCGCATTAAGTCCGGCGTGGCTGTCGATGAATACTCGGACGCGGCCAGGGTGCGATAGTCCGCTAAGGCCGCGCTATAACCGCTGATAAACTGAGTAAGATAGGTGTGTTGCTTGCTCGGTAGCGCTTGCGCATCTAACCAGGCCTGCAAAGATTGCATGGTCGCATCCGCCAACGCATTACCGGGAAAACCATAGGTGGGGACAAAGAAGTGCAACGAACTCGCTAAACGACGAAAACACGCAACCCCTTGCGCGTCGAGTTCCTCAATCATTACCTTTGAAGCTTCTTGCCAAAACACACCCGGCTGATACAGCGGTGATTGTTTGGCAAGTTGTTCCATTAAATCTGTGCAATGCGTCATGATGTGATTCCATTTTAGTATTGTCGATATATCGGCCAAACAACCAGAAGCTAAAGCGAGAACTCATTTAGATTCACCACCGAGGCACAAAGGCACAAAGACTGTTTAAAATAAAGCGACCTAAACGTTGAAAATCCTCGTGTTCTTCATGACGTTCGTGATTCTATTACCTAAACGCCTGACTGCGTTTTTTGCGCCGCAACGGCAAACTCGCCAAATAGATGCGGCTTTGATTGTCGTCGTGCGATGAATAGTAGCTGATATACAACACGCCTTCACGCTCTACCAGGCCTGCATAACTGCAATCACCGCCGCTGGGCAGGGTTCGCCACAGCGTGACACGTCCACTTTTCGGTTTCAATTTATACAAGCGTGTTTTCGCGGTGCGACGTTTAAAGTTAATTCGCCGCACCGCCATCACCCATTCACCGTTAGATAACTTGAGCAACTTCGGTCCGCCAATCGCTAACGGCAAGGTTTGCCAATGCCAAGGCTGCGCTGGCTCCTGTGCCTGGCCCCATAAGGCCTTGATGCCGCCGGGGGCATCGCGCCGAGTTAAACAGCATAAATGCTCACCCGCCGATACAAGCGAGGTTTCATTGCTAAAAATGCGCGCGTCGGGAAAAAACGGTTTTAACCAGGCCTGCCAATGCAATCCGTCTAATGAGCGATATAAACAACCTTGCTGATCGGCTCCGCCATAGCCCACCGAATAGGCATAACCCTGATGCCAGGTGGTCGCCCAACGCCACGTCCCTTCCGCCGTATCGCTATCCCAACCCAATAACCAGGCCTGGTTATCGGGATGTAATTGCCAAGCCAAGGAATATAAACGACTGTTAAACGTGGAAGGCACCGCCCAGCGTAAGCCCGCGCTCATGATTAATTGTTGCTGTGGGCTGATACTGAGTTTAGGATCGCGCAAATCGCCGCCCTGCCAGGTTAAACGACTGTGCTCATGCCAAGTTTGCGCATCCGCCGACGTGAAAACCACAATCTGTCCATCCAACGACATATGCGTTGAACCTTCACGAAACACGCAATACCAGGCCTGCTGAAAATAAATTAAATCGGTAAACGCACTATGGTGTTCAGATGAGAAAAGCGTTTGGATAAGCATCAGCTAGGCGTTTCCGAGGAGCACAAGATGTCTATTTCGAAATGCGTAAAATGTTTAAACTTTTGGAAATCTTTATCAAAAGTAATCAACTTTTTACAGAAGCGTTCAGCGTAAGCTAAATGCAATAAATCATTAATATGCTTCGCCGTTCCAAGTTCACTGGCTCTTTGTAACGAAACTATCAGCATTTTGCGATCTATCTCAAAATTGACAAAGCTCTGTAAAAAATCGATTGTTTCTTGATGCGCATTAAACAAATTTAACTTTGACAAAACAAAACTAAATTCGGTCAGAATTAAAGGTGACAGAAGCAATGTCTGCTGTTCGATTACCTGCTCTAAACATTTTTTGGCCTGTGCTTGCTTTACCCTATTTTGATGAACAAAGGCATCGATAAGCACGCTTGTGTCAAGCAGAATCATCCATTTACCTCATTAGCCATCGCATAAAGATCTAGCTGTGCATCAATCGGTTGATCCTGCTTATGCTTATCAAACAAGGCTCTGAGTTGTTGCAAACCTGGTTTTTCCGCTGAATCCTTCGGGGATTCATCGTCAACCAATACGATCACTTTCGCCTGTTTGTTCAAAACACGTTGGTAGTCTTTTATTTCAATAAATCGACTACTAATATTGGTTTCAAATTCAATAGCATACATCTTAACCCCCTCTTTTTTGCCGGATTTTTAAGCCATGATACCATTAAAGCCGTTGGGTTAAACAGTCCATCACATAGTCCTGTTCCGCGTCGGTCAGGCCTTGGTGCAACGGCAAACTGATTGCGCGTTGGTAGTAGGCTTCGGCATGGGGAAAGTCGCCGACTTTAAAGCCTAAGCGGCGATAATAGGGCTGGGTATGCACCGGAATATAATGCACATTCACGCCAATCCCTTGAGCGCGCAATGCGTCAAACAACTCGGCGCGCGAGAGGTGATCACTCATCACTTGTATCGGGTAGAGATGATAAGAGGAATAACCTAGCGGATGCTGATAGGGCAAGCGCAACGGCAAATCGGACAGGCCTTGGGCATAACGCTGTGCCAACTGGTGACGACGCGCCACAAATGTATCGACTTTGCTTAACTGACTTAAGCCTAGCGCGGCTTGCAATTCAGTCATTCTGTAATTAAAGCCGAGGGTGACTTGTTGATAATACCAAGGCCCTTCCTGCGCGCCCTCCATTAACTGCGGATCGCGCGTGACACCGTGACTGCGCAGCAGACTCATGGTTTCATATAATTCGCCATGGCGTGTCGTCGCCACACCACCTTCCGCCGTGGTCATAATTTTAACCGGATGAAAACTGAATACGGTGATGTCGCTATAGCGGCAAGCACCAATCGGTTGATCTAAATATTTGCCGCCAATGGCATGCGACGCATCTTCAATAATACGAAAGCCGTATTCTTGACTGAGTTCATAAATGCGCTGCATATCACAAGGCTGTCCGGCAAAATGCACCGGAATCACAATCTTGGGCAAGCGGTTTTGCGCTTCCGCCAAAATCAACTTTTGCTCCAATGCCTCGGTACAGAGGTTATAGGTTTGAGGGTGAATATCGACAAAATCCACCGATGCGCCACAATAACGCGCACAGTTGGCGGAGGCAACAAAGGTATTCGGCGTTGTCCACAACCAATCACCTTCGCCCAAGCCCAACGCCAAACACGCCACATGCAACGCCGAGGTGGCGCTGTTCATCGCTAAGGCATAATCGACTTGGCAATAGCTCGCTAACGCTTGCTCAAACGCAGGTACTTGCGGACCTTGCGTTAAATAATCCGACTTTAATACCGCCACAACGGCATCAATATCGGCCTGATCTATCGCTTGCTTGCCATAGGGAATCATGCGCCATGCCCTTGTGCGTGCAAACATTCATCCGCCAGCGCCAAAAACGCCTGATGGCTTAACCATTCGGTATTGGTGCCGGAATTATATTCAAACCCCATATCCACCGGCGTGCCGCGTTCGCCTAAACGATTGCTTGTAAAATCGCGTTGGTGGGTAAATTGAATCGTCGGCTGAATCACAAAGTGGTCATCAAATTCCAAGGTTAAATGGCTGTCGTCGGCAGGACACATAATTTCGTGCATTTTTTCGCCCGGACGGATGCCGACTATTTTTATCGCGACATGCGGGGCCATCGCCTTGGCCAACTCCACCATATTCATCGACGGAATTTTGGGCACAAAAATTTCGCCGCCTTGCATGCGCTCAAAGTTTTTCAATACGAAGTCCACACCTTGCTGCAAGGTAATCATAAAACGCGTCATATTTTCGTGGGTTATCGGTAACTCCGCTGCGCCTTTAGCCAGTAGTTGCTGAAAGAAAGGCACCACCGAACCGCGTGAACCTATCACATTGCCGTAACGCACCACCGAAAAACGCGTGTCTTTGCCGCCGGAAATATTATTCGCCGCCACAAACAACTTATCGCTGGCAAGTTTGGTCGCCCCATACAGGTTAATTGGGTTTGCCGCCTTATCGGTCGAAAGCGCAATAATGCGTGACACCCGATTTTTAATCGCCGCACGAATCACGTTTTCCGCACCGTTAATATTGGTTTTAATACATTCCATCGGGTTGTATTCCGCCGCCGGAACTTGTTTCAGCGCGGCGGCATGAATCACATAATCCACCCCTTCCATCGCTTCTTCCAAACGGTACTTATCACGCACATCGCCGATAAAATAGCGCATACACGGCGCATTAAAGGTTTGCTGCATTTCAAACTGCTTGAGTTCATCACGCGAAAAAATAATGATTTTTTTGGGTTGATAACGCGCTAATAAGGTTTGGGTGTACTGCTTGCCAAACGACCCTGTTCCGCCGGTGATTAAAATCGACTTGTTATTAAACATACTATCCTCTCTTTCGGTTATGACCTAAGCCGGTTACCAGGCCTGGTTATCTTCGGGCTAAAAGCTGCGTTGAGTCATCACCCAATAACGCTTGATAACGTTGTTTGGCTTGTAATACTTTATCTAAATAGCGTCGGGTTTCAGCCGAAGCGTGCTCATGCCTTAACGTTCGATACACTTGGCGCGGGTTTAGACGATTAATATGCGCAATGGCCTCTTGCGGCGTGCGTCCAAACAAGCGCCACACCGTGGTTAAACCGCCGTTATAAGACGCAATCGCTACCATTTCACGCACTTCGGCATGGCGAATATCAGCAAAATAATCATGCTTGAGCAAGCTTAAATACGCCGTCCCCAAGCGGATATTGGTTTGCGCATCAAACAATTCCGCATCACTGGGCGCGCCCAACTTAAAATCGATATATTGATATACATCACGTCCTGCGGCATCGGGTTTGATTTGCATTAAGCCCTTGGCATTGGAGCGACTCACCGCCAGCGGATTAAAGTGGCTTTCGGTTTCCATAATCGCAAAAATCAACGCCGCCGACACATTAAACTGCTCGGCAAACTCCAACACCCAAGGCTCGTAACGCCGTGCTGGTTCAGCCAAGTTAGAAGGCACAAGCGGAATATGAATATGAACAAAACGCCCTTCTTCGTCCTCTACCTCAATCCGATGATGTGCAATCAAATAATCCGCGTAACGATAAGCGGCGCGAGGATAGCGAATCGGCCGCTTATCTTGATCCATAACACGTCGATACCAAAAGGGACGCTGACGATAGTCAATCGATTCAGTGCTTAATAAATCACGTCCCTCTAACGCCTGCGCACTTAATACTAGGCGCGCAATGGCACGCTTGATATTTTGCTCACTGGCCAAGGTCTGTGGCAGCGCCAACACTAACTCATTTTCGTAACGCACCAACTCCACTTCACCCTGCGTTTGGGCAACAGCGCTTGCTTTTGCCTGCGCACGTTCCACCTCGCTTAACACCGCAGCGACAGACACAACCGCTGCCGCCCCCTCTTTATTCTGCACGACTGCATTTTGAGCGGCGTTATGACTCAACACCTCGGCACGATGATGAATAGTCGGCGTATTTAAATTCGACGATCGAGCCGGTATCAACGCCGCGTCTGCTTGCGCTAAGCTAGCACCCAACGCTTGCACCACCACGGTTTGGTTCGCCTGCTCACGCAACATCGGCGCCGACGTAACTTTCGGCGGTGCTGGCGCCGTTGTATAAGACGCCGGTTGCGCCGCCTGCGCCTGTCCTGGCAAGTGTGTCCAATCCTGAAAATGTTGAAAGGCCGCGCCACCGGCAATGAGCAATAAGCCCGCCGGCATCAATAACGCAATAATGAAGTGTTCAAATTTCATCTAAAAAAATGCCTCCGTGAGGAGGCATTAGCAAGGAGAGTACCAAATAAGCCGAATTTAATTCAAATAATTAAACAGACTCATCCCCTGAACTTTAGTAAACACCTGCTGTGCCATCTGCAAGGCATTTTGACGCATGGTAAAGTCGGTAATGCCCTTCACCACATCCATTTCTTGAATATTCATTCGACGCTCGGTAAGCGATAATTTAAAGGTTTCGCCGGCATCATACTGGGTTTCGATACGCACCTGACGCACGCCAATTTTTGCCACCGATTCCGACAAGGTGGTAATGCCTTGCGTAATATCTTCCATTACTGCGGTGGTCGGTCGTCCATTCGGTGGATTCACCGGATCGTCCCCGGCTAATTGAAGACGCAACATTTCCATCGCATTGTAAACATTGCCTTCAATCCCCCCCGGCGCCGCCGTCGCGTCAAAACTAAACACATCCGGCCCGGCATCGGTAATGCGCACGCGAGAGGTATTGAGCGGATCATACGGATCCAGCTTATTACTCGGGTCAAAACCAATTTGCACAAAACGCCCGCCATAATTTGCTTCTGGTTTTGCTAAAACTCTAAACGCCGGATCAGGATGCATCGGATCAATATTGCCGATATATACTAAATAGCCGGGATGAGCCGGATCTTCAACATAAGGCGTATTATTAACATTATTACCGGCAAACATATACTCACC
>JAVETW010000113.1:0-3399 GCA_034005865.1 Thiomicrospira sp.
CCGGGGTTTTTGAAAGAAAAGATTGTTTACTATATCAAAGCGTTACCGAAACAACTGCGTAAACAGTTTGTACCCGCGCCTGCGGTGGCGGACAAGGTGTTTAATCAAATTAGCGCCGATAAAGGCGAGTTTGCCGAACAGCTGATTCAGGTGCTTAATCGTGGCGCGGCGCAGAAAGTGGCGTTGTCGGATTTTGGTGCGGTGGATTTGCCCGCGCATTTACGCCCTTGGTTTCAATTATTGGACGATAAAGGCAAATTGCTGGCGGAAAGTGCCGATTTAGCGGAGTTAAAACAACGTTATCAGCATTTGGTGGAAGCCAAAATTCAGCAAAGCCAAACCCAGTCTAAGCAGGCGATTACGCAGTGGGATTTTGGTGATTTAGCTGATCATGAAACGATCAAATCGCAAGGCAAACAATTGCAAGCCTATCCAGGCCTGGTGCTGGAAAACGATCAGGTGTTTTTAAGCCGCAGCGGTGATGAATTGCAGGCGAAAAAACAACATGGTTATGCGGTATGGTTTTTATTGAAAAGCTTGTTAAACGACAAGGTGAAATATCTGCATAAACATTTGGCGCTGAAACAAGCGTGTTTGTGTTTTTCGCCCTATGGGTCGTGTGCACATTTAACCGAACAGGTGATTGATAAAGCCTTGCGTCGTTTAGTGCCGGAACCGCAAATGATTCGCCAGCAAAAGCAATTCGACGCGGCGATTCAGTGTTTACAAACCCGTTGGGTGGCGCAAGCGCAAAAATTAGCAGGCCTGGTGCATGAGATTTTGCAACATCATCAACAATTGGCAAAACAGATTAAAGGTAAAGTGAATCCGCGCTGGCTGAGTTCGTTGGACGATATTAAAACTCAGTTGGATCATTTGGTGCATCTTAATTTTGTATTAGATACGCCGGATAACTGGTTGCAGCAAATGCCGCGTTATTTAAAAGCGCTGGACGTTCGGTTGCAAAAATTGGATTTAGACCCGCAAAAAGACCAGCAAACGCAAGCTCAGATGGGCGCGGTGTTAAAGCAGTTTAACGAATTAGCACAAAACGACAGCGTGCGTAAAACCGCTGAGTTTATTGAGTTACGCTGGATGCTGGAAGAGTTAAGAGTTTCGCTGTTTGCTCAGCCGATGAAAACGCTGAAGCCGGTCTCAATTACGCGAATTGAAAAAACACTCAACGCTATTTGAGCTAAAGAATTTGTGCCATAATGCAATCAAGCCACTAAAAAAGGAGTGCTTATATGAAAACGACAAGACAACCCGGTTTTAAATCTTTGTATTTGGCGATGGCGTTAGTGGGCGGGGTGATGCTGGCTGGCTGCGGCGAGTCCGATACAACCACCACGGGCACCACCACGGATACACGCGAGGTTAAAACGCAACCGGAAGCGGTGGCACCCAGCTTAGGGCAACGTGTAGAAAGTGGTGTGGCGACACTAAAGCAAGAAACGGCACAAGCGGTTGAGCAGGTAAAGCAAGAAACGGCACAAGTTGTTGAACAGGTAAAGCAAGAAACGCAAGCGGTGTCTGACAAGGTGGTTAGCGAAACCAAATCCGTGGTCGAAACGGTTAAAGAAACTGTTGCCCCCGCTAAAGTAGATGGACAAGCGGCTTATGCAAGTTGTGTTGGCTGCCATGGTGCGACCGGTGGCGGAGGAGTTGGGCCGGAGTTAAAAGGCAAAGCGCGCGACGATTTGATTGCAAAGCTTAAAGCCTACCGCGCTGGCGAGCAGGTCGGGCCGATGACGGCGATGATGGCGCCGATGGCGTTAGGTTTAAGCGATGCTGATATTGATGCGTTAGCTGATTATATTGTTACTTTTTAAGGTTTAAACCGTTTCCGGTCGGCCTTGCAGGCCGCCGGAATGGTAGAGAACAACGCGGCTATTGGCGGCAAATGCTCCCGCTTGAATCAATCGGTTAAATGCAAACACCAGTTTAGCGGTATAAACCGGGTCGAGTTTAACGCCGTTATTCTGCTCAAATTGTTGGCTTATGTTTAAAACGTCGTTGGATGTTTTGCCATAACCGCCCCCATGAAACTCGGTGAACAATCGCCAGTTGGTTTTATCTAATCCCGCCCATTCACTAATCTGTTCGCGTAAATACCCCGCATTTTTTAAACTTGCTATACCCCAAATCTGCTGATGCGGCTGTGCAAATTTCGCTAATCCGGCGAGGGTGCCGCCTGTACCGACCGCGCAGAGTAAATGTGTCCAGCCGGGACACTGTTGATTTAACTCGTTAATCACCGATTCAAATCCGTTTATCGCCAGTGGATTGCTGCCGCCTTCGGGTAAGAAATAGGCTTTTGGGTAACGTTGTAGTAATGCGTTTAACCATGTCGGCTGATGGCGCAAACGATAGGTTTGGCGGTCAACAAATTCAAATGTCATGCCGTGTCGCTGCGCTTGTTTTAAGGTTGGCGACCAGGCCTGCTGACGGCCGGCGAGTTCATCACCACGGATTATGCCGATACTTGACCAACCGCGCTCAAAGGCCGCCGCCGCTGTCGCTGCAATATGGTTAGAGTAGGCGCCGCCAAAGGTGAGCAGTTGATGCTTTTGTTGGTTTTGGGCGGCCATTAGGTTCAGTTTGAGTTTATGCCATTTATTGCCTTGAATCAGCGGGTGATTGAGGTCGTCACGTTTTAACCAAGCCTTAATCGTGCTGTTTGCGGGCAGGGTAAGCCTGTGTAATGGAGTGGGATTTTGTCCGAAGGGCAGGTTCATATTTGGTACAATAGCGCTCATTTTTTGCTTGTTGTTGCTTCGTTTATTTTACTTGGACTGTTGATCTCATGCGCAAACTTTCTGCCGACCAGCTTTATCGCTTTACTCATATTGATGCCGATGCTTTTTTAGAAACCCAATCCGATATTCACGGTTTTATGCAACGCTTTCATCCGCGCGCGTATCAATCGTTGAATTTTGGTCTGCACTTAAAGCGTAATCATAATCATATTTTTATTATGGGTGAGCCGGGGGTTGGGCGTATCGGGATGACCAAAGCGATGCTGACCAAAGCGGCGGAGAATAAGCCTTTACCCGATGATGTGGTGCTGGTTGCAGATTTTAAGGACAGCAATAAAACGCAATATTTGTATTTTCCGGGTGGGCAGGGGTATGCGTTTAAAAGTGCGGTTGAAAAGTTTATTGCTCAGCTTAAAACACAATTGCCGGTGGTGTTCGATGGCCATGCTTATCAACTGCGCTCGCAGCAGTTGGAGCGTAAGCTTAATGAGCGTCAGGACGAGGTGCTGGCGCCGGCGTTTGATTTGGCTGAGTCGCTGGACGTGGATATTTTGCAAACGGAAAATAATTTTGTCCTGCATGCAGTTGTCGATGGCAAAAAAATGCGTTTGGCCGAACTCAAAACCCTTGATGAAGCAAC
>JAVETW010000114.1:0-3378 GCA_034005865.1 Thiomicrospira sp.
TGCTCTTCCGATCTCTGCACTCAAAGGCCGGCTGGGTATGGATGACGACGATGACATCAAAACCGTTTCGTTGGCCAAATATAGTGATGCTGCCGATCCCGACAATCCAAAAATTGACCGCAAAAACCGCATTGCCGTGGTGTATGCTATCGGCGAGATTAACAGTGGCGAGGGCGACGATCGCACCATCGGCTCTGAGCGCATCAGCAAAGCTATACGCCAGGCCCGAAAAGACGACAAAGTAAAAGCTATCGTGATGCGCGTAAATTCACCGGGCGGCAGTGCGCTGGCTTCCGACGTCATTTGGCGCGAGGTGAAACTTGCCGCACAGCAAAAACCTTTTGTCGTCTCTATGGGCGATGTGGCTGCTTCGGGCGGATACTATATCTCCTGTGCTGCCGACAAAATCTACGCCGACGCCACCACCATCACCGGCTCTATTGGCGTGTTGGGGCTGGTGCCCAACCTGCAAAATACTATGCGCAACAAGCTGGGCGTAACCTTCGACTATGTGAAAACGCACGAAAATGCCAACATGATGACGCCTATGCGCCCACTCACACCGTTTCAACATGATGTGATTTTAGAATCTATCGAAGACATCTATGCTACTTTCGTACAGCATGTGGCCGATGGCCGCGGCATGACCTGGGAGGCTGTGGATGAAATCGGTCAGGGACGCGTATGGGCCGGCGCCGACGCTGTAAATATTGGATTGGTAGATGAGATTGGCGGCATGGAAGACGCCATCAATAAAGCCATATCGCTCGCAGGATTAGAAACCTGGTCGATAAAGGAATACCCCGAACAAAAAGACCCCTTTCAGCAAGTTATCGACGAGCTGACGGGAAACGCCCGCATCGAAGCGAAAATTAAAAATGAACTTGGCGACAACTACCGCCTCTATCAATACATGAAATATTGGCAAAACACCACCGGCGCACAGATGCGCTTGCCATTCGATATTTACATCAATTAACACATAAAAACTATTTACGCTGTAGCGTAATAAAAAAACCCACCGCCGATTGACGTGTGGGTTTTTTTTAGGCTTTAAAAATTGATAATGTCAGGCCTGAAAGCCGATCATTTTCTTAGCTCCGCACCGCTTTTTTGTTTTAATGCATCGGCAATGCGGTTCATGGTTTTTTCGATGATTTTATCGGTGAGGGTACGACGCTCATCCTGTAAAGCAAAGCTCATGGCATATGATTTTTTGCCTTTGGGAATTTTCTCACCTTCGTAAACATCGAAAAGGCCAACGTGCTGCAATATGTTTCGTTCGGCATCCAAAGCAATCTTTCTTAATTCTGCAAAGGTCACTTTTTCGTCAACCAGCAGCGCCAAATCACGACGCACCTCCGGGAATTTTGACACCGGCTGGTAACTGATCTGATGGTTTTTGAGCAGCTTCAAAACAAGCTCCCAGTCGAAGTCTGCATAAAAAACAGGCTGCCGGATGTCGAAGTGCTGCAATACTGGGCGGTTGATTTTTCCAAATTCCACCACACTTCGCCCGTTGGATTCGAGTTGAAGTCCGGTTTCAAAATAGGTGGCGGTGGCCGGTGAAGCTACCAAAGTATCAACTGGGATATTCAGCCGCTTTAGGATGCCTTCCACATACGAACGAAGCAGGTAAGCGTCAACTGGCTGCTCTTGTACATGCCAGTTTTCGGGGTGCGTCTGGCCGGTGAGAAGGAGTGCCAACCTCAGTTGCTCGTTGTATTTTTTGGTGACATCGATGTTGTGAACTTCCGGATTTTGCTGATATATCTTTCCAAACTCATAAAATTTCAAATCCTGGCTTTTATGGTTCAGATTGTAAAGTACGCTTTCTAATCCTGACAGCAGCAATGTCTGTCGCATCACGCCCAAGTCATTGCTCAATGGATTATTAATTTTTACTTCGCCGGCTTTTTTTATAAAATCAAACCGGGCACTATAAGCGGCACGCGTGAGCGAGTTATTGATGATTTCCATAAAACCATTGTCGCTCAAAAAATTACCCGTCAATTCTTGAATATGTTCTCTGTCGGGCCGGGGCACCGAGGATAGCGACACCCGCAACTGGTCAGGAAAAGGAATGTTGTTGTAGCCATAAATGCGCAACACCTCTTCGATTACGTCGGCTTCGCGCGTCACCTCCGATCTGTAAGTGGGCACTTCTACCGTAAAACCTTCGGCGTCGTGGTCGATGATTTCCATTCCGAGAAATGTGAGTATGTCGCGGATGCGGTCGTGCTCGATGCTGATACCGACAAGGCGATCGATGTTTTTATACGTTACCGGAATTTGAGCGGGCTTCATCGGCTGCGGATAAAAATCTTTAACCTGCGACGACACTTCGCCGCCGGCCAACTCTTTTACCAACAAAGCAGCGCGACGCAACACATACAGCGTTGCGTTGGGATCAACACCCCGCTCGAAACGGAAAGAAGAATCAGTATTCATCGCATGTAGCCGCGCAGTTTTGCGGATTGTTTTCGGATCGAAAAAAGCGCTTTCGATAAAGATGTTGCGCGTTTGCTCCGTTACTCCCGAGTCGAGGCCGCCATAAATCCCAGCCATGCACATGCCTCCGTTGGCGTCGCAGATCATCAGATCGTTTTCTGACAAGGAACGCTCCACCTCGTCGAGGGTGATGAATTTGGTTCCGGCTGGAAGTTTTTTTACAATAACTTTTTTGCCAACAACTTTATCAGCATCAAAAAAGTGCGTCGGATGGCCGGTTTCGTGGAGCACAAAGTTGCTAATATCCACCAGGTTGTTGATGGGTCGCAGCCCGATGGCAAGCAGATAGTTCTTGAGCCAGTCGGGCGAAGGCTGCACCTTGATGTTGGTCATGGTCACGCCCGAATAGCGCGGGCAAGCTTCCGGATCGTCTACCTGGATTTCTATATTAAAATTCTCATTCTCCACCTTAAAACTATCGGTGCAGGCGGTAAAAAGTCGCTTGGGATCTTCGTGCGGGTGCATGTGGTTGAGCGCTGCAATCAGATCGCGCGCCACACCCACGTGCGACATGGCGTCGTTGCGGTTGGGCGTGAGGCCAATTTCAAAAACATAATCGTCGGTGATGTCGAAATAATCTTTTGCCGGCGTGCCCACTGCTACCTCCGGCGGAAGCACCATAATTCCTTCGTGCGACTCACCCAGCCCCAGCTCATCTTCGGCACAAATCATTCCTTCGGAAACTTCACCCCTGATCTTTGCCTTTTTTATCTCAAAAGGTTTCCCGTCGCTGGTATGCAGCGTGGTGCCGGTGGTAGCCACAAGCACTTTTTGACCAGCCTGCACATTGGGCGCACCACATACAATTGGCAACAGCCGCTCGCCGCCAATATTCACGGTGGTTACGCTCAGCTTATCGGCATCGGG
>JAVETW010000115.1:0-3374 GCA_034005865.1 Thiomicrospira sp.
GGAAAAGTTCGGCATTCGCCCCGATCAAATCATTGATTATCTGGCGCTGATGGGCGACAGTTCGGACAATATTCCGGGCATTCCCAAGTGTGGACCCAAAACGGCGGTGAAATGGCTGGAAGCCTATGGCACGATGGATAATTTGATCGCCCATGCCGACGAAATCAAAGGCAAAATCGGCGAAACCTTACGTGAACATATCCCGAATCTGCCACTTTCGCGCCAACTAACGACGATTCGCATCGACTGTGATTTGCCGATTAACTTGCCGGATTTAACCCGCCAAGCGCCGGATATTGAGGCGCTTAAAACCCTGTTTGCCGAATATGAATTTAAAAACTGGCTGAAACAGTTGGAAGACGGCAAATTGCCGTTTAGCAAGCAAGTGAATCACCACGCTAAACCTGCACCGAAAACGGATAGTGCGGTATCTGCAGGCCTGCTAGTCGAGGCCAAGCCCGCATTGCAAACCAGCTCAGCGGACTACGAAACTATTTTGACCCAAGCGCAATTTGAAAGCTGGCTTACAAAACTGCAGCAAGCCGAGGTGTTTGCGCTCGATACCGAAACCACCTCACTTGAGCCGATGCAAGCGCAAATGGTCGGCTTGAGTTTTGCGTTTGAGTCGGCACCAGGCATGGTGCAAGCGGCGTATTTACCGCTTAAACATGATTATGACGGCGCACCCTCTCAACTGGATTTTAATGCCACGCTTAACGCGCTTAAACCGTTACTCGAATCAAGCAAACCGCAGAAAGTCGGCCAAAATCTCAAATACGATTGGCATATTTTCGCCAATCACGGCATTCATTTGCGCGGCATCGCCTATGACACCATGCTCGAATCTTACGTGTTAAACAGCGTCGCCAGCCGTCACAATATGGACGATCTCGCCGCGTATTATCTGCAAAAAACCACGATTAAATTTGAAGACATCGCCGGTAAAGGCAAAACGCAAAAAACCTTTAACCAGATTGAACTTGAAACCGCCGCCACCTATGCGGCGGAAGATGCCGATATTACGTTGCAACTGCATCAAACACTTTATCCAAAACTGGCCAAACAACCAGGCCTGCTAAAGGTATTGAGCGACATTGAAATGCCGTTATTGCCGATTTTGGCCAAAATGGAACGCCACGGCATGTTGATTGATGCCGATTTATTAGCGATTCAAAGCGGCGAAATCGCGCAAAAAATCCAAATTTTAGAAGAACAGGCTTACCGCGCTGCCGGACAGGAGTTTAACCTCGGTTCTCCGAAACAACTGCAAGAAATCTTGTTTCAGCAACTCGGTTTGCCGGTGATTAAAAAAACGCCGAAAGGTGATCCGTCCACTGCCGAACCGGTGTTAGCCGAACTGGCGGAACTTGGCCACGAGTTGCCGAAAATCATTATGCAACATCGCACTTTGGCAAAACTCAAATCCACTTACACCGATGCGTTGCCAAAACAAATTCAACCGCAAACCGGGCGCGTACATACCTCGTATCAACAAGCGGTCGCCTCCACCGGACGCTTATCGTCCACCGAGCCGAATTTGCAAAATATTCCGATTCGCACCGCCGAAGGTCGCCGCATTCGTCAGGCGTTTATCGCCCGACCCGGTTATGTGTTGCTTGCCGCCGACTATTCACAAATCGAATTGCGTATTATGGCGCATTTAAGCGCTGATGCAGGCCTGCTAAACGCGTTTGCCGAAGGCAAAGACATTCACCAAGCCACCGCTGCCGAGATTTTTGACACACCATTGCATGAGGTCACGACCGAACAACGCCGCAGCGCCAAAGCGGTGAACTTCGGTTTGATTTACGGTATGTCGGCGTTTGGTTTAGCCAATCAACTGGGTGTTGATCGCGGGTTGGCACAAGCTTATATCGACCGTTATTTCGCGCGTTATCCCGGCGTAAAAACCTATATGAACACCACCAAAGCGGATGCCAAATATCACGGTTATGTCGAAACCCTAGCCGGTCGTCGTTTGTATTTGCCGGATATTAACGCGCGTAACGGACAGCTTCGCCAATACGCCGAACGCACTGCGATTAACGCGCCAATGCAAGGCACCGCGGCGGATATTATTAAAAAGGCGATGATTGCGTTGGATAACTGGATTGAACAGGCGGAGTTTGATATTCGGATGTTGATGCAAGTCCACGACGAATTGGTATTTGAAGTCAAAGCCGATCAGGTCGAGGCGGTCAAACCCCACATCAAACGCCTAATGGAAAGCGCGATGCAACTGGATGTGCCGCTGACTGTTGAGATAGGTCAAGGTCTAAACTGGGACGAAGCGCATTAACGTCTATTCATTTTTGCACCACGAAGACGCGAAGGTACAAAGACACGAAAGCACAAAATTTAATAAGGAATGAGATGGCAAACTTATCATCTCATTCAGCTTGATGACGCCATCAGCGACGTAAAATTCAATCACGTCGTTTTTAAAACGGCGTGTCGTTGTGGTTCAATAAGCGCGTTATCCCTACTCACGTTTGTTATGTTTGTAATATAAAAAGGAACGATACCATGAAATTAGAAACGATTGCGTTACACGCCGGTTACCAAGCCGAAGCCACCACCAAAGCCGTAGCCGTGCCGATTTATCAAACCACCTCGTTTGCGTTTGACGATGCGCAACACGCCGCCGATTTGTTCGACCTAAAAGTACCCGGCAATATCTATTCGCGCATGATGAACCCGACCAATGCCGTACTCGAAGCGCGTGTCGCCGCAATGGAAGGCGGTATGGCGGCGCTGGCGGTCGCCTCCGGCATGTCGGCGATTACCTATACCATTCAAACCCTCGCCGAAGCGGGCGACAATATTCTCAGCACCGGCGAACTCTATGGCGGCACTTACAACCTGTTTGCGCACACCTTGCCGCGCCAAGGGTTAGAAGTGCGCTTCTTTAACAAGGATGCCGACGACGATGAAATCGCACGCCTCATCGACAAACGCACCAAAATGCTGTATTGCGAAACGGTGGGCAACCCGTCCGGCGGCATCGCCGATATTGAACGCTTAGCCAAACTGGCTCATGCACACGGTATTCCGCTGGTTGTGGATAACACCGTCCCCTCACCGGCTTTATGGCGACCCATAGAGCAAGGCGCGGATATTGTGATTCACGCCGCCACCAAATATATCGGCGGCCATGGCACCACGCTCGGCGGCGTGATTGTCGATAGCGGCACATTCCCCTGGGCGCAACACGCCGAACGCTTCCCGCTGTTAAACACACCGGATATTTCCTATCACGGCGTCACCTATACGCAAGACTTCGGTGCGGCGGCCTTTATCGCGCGTTGTCGTGTTGTGCCTTTGCGCAATATGGGCGCGGCCTTGGCCGCCAATAGCGCATTCCAACTGCTACA